>CACZUS010000028.1:31837-32550 GCA_902784425.1 uncultured Bacteroidales bacterium | reverse complement strand
GTTCAGATAATTCAAAAGGGTGCTGCTTGTGTCGGAAATTCAGTCACATTACAAGCTTCCATTCCTAACTCAACAGGAAATGACAGTCTAAATTGGTATAGAAAGACAAGCAATTCAAGAGAATTGATTGCTGAAAATTCTGACAAATATACGTTTGAGGTACAAGACGACATGAATGCAGTAACATACATTGCGGAAGCATTCAATGCCGCAAGATGTGCAAAAACGGAAGAACACACTATAAACAAAGTAGACAAGCCAAGAATCGACATAATCGGCAACCAAAATTGTGAAGGTGTTGAAGATATTGTCAGACTATCTGGCGCGGATCGATATACATGGACATCAGAAGACGATGTGGTTGCCAATTCACTTCCTATCGTCTTTACAAAGGCAAACGAAAGTCACGAATATACGATTCATGCAGAATCTGGTGTTTGTGCTTCCGATACTTCTTTCCATATCACTGTTTATGATCTGCCGACAGTCAACTCCTTCAACAAGACAATATGTCTGAATGATGAATTGGATTTAACTGCGTGTCAACATAAAGAAGGGTTAACGTATCAATGGAGTACAGGAGCCACAGACAACAAGATAACAGTTTCTGCAACCACCCGTAAAAAACAGACTTACTCAGTTACCGTAAAAGACGGTAATAATTGTCGAAACAAAGGTGTCTTTGAAGTCAGTGTATTCAATGCTACCAATCT
>CACZUS010000028.1:0-31801 GCA_902784425.1 uncultured Bacteroidales bacterium | reverse complement strand
CAATCAATGGTGCCACAACCAACAAATTAGAAGAAACAATAACAGAGACAACTCTTTATTTGTTATCGTTCAAGGACGGAAACAATTGTGAGAACTTCTCCACAAAAGAGGTGAAAGCAAAAGAATTGCCTCACTTAAGCATCACCATTCCAACAATATGTTATGGCGAGAAAGCAGTCATTTCAGTTGACAAGACAAACAGTGTAGCAGATTATTACATATGGTCTGACAATTCAGAGAACAACTTCTCTTGGGAATCAAGCGATGGACTCAAAAAAGACTCCATCTTCAAATTCTCTGCATCATTGAATGGTTGTAAGGTTGACACTACAGTCACCATCTCACCAAAAGAGAATCCTGTAATCAAGATAACGGACAAGAACAATATCGAATGGTCTGCAGAAAAAGACTCTACAGTATGTCCAAATGCAGAAATCGTTCTCAACGCCACTGACACAGCAGAAGAGCCGAATGTGCCTGCAGGAAAAGAAACTTCATTCTCATGGAGTTGGAATACAGGAACTCCAGTCACGAGCGCATCCATGACAAACAATCCTGCTGACCAAACCACATATCAAGTGACTGCAACCAACCAATATGGTTGTACCAGCAACACATCCAGAACAGTTAAAGTATTTTCTCCTCAGAAACTTCAACTTACAGGAGACCCTGCTGTCTGCCAAAATGGTTCTGCTACAGTAGTGACCGATGCTACCGGAATTATTGAGTGGGGCATTATACCATCGACCTACACCAATACCACTATTGACCCTAGCAATAAATTGACCATCAACAATTGTGATCCGGGAACCATCAGTGTCTATGTCACGGGTGAAGACGAACACCAATGTCCTTCAGCATCAGACACCTTTAAGATTGTCGTTGTAAAACGTCCAGAACTCACAATCACTCCTTTAAACAGGAATGTTTGTGTTGGTTCCTCTATTAAACTAACAGCCAATGGCGGTTCTGGCGTTGCCATTCAATGGGAAGGCAAGAACAGAGGATTGTTGGATAACATCTATACGCCAGAATCAACAGGAGCCAATAATTTAACAGTGACCGGATATTATGTATCCAACGGAATTGAATGTGAAACGGACTCTACGATTATTGTCAATGCACTCGCCTTGCCAACCTTTGAGATCACTGGAGAAGATGTCTGCCAAGGTGACACTGCTGTATTGAAAGTTGAAAATGCCAGCAACTTTAGTTCCATCCGATGGTTAGGATATACTGAGAATGTGAATCCAATTAATGTAACCAAGTCTGGAACTTATAATGTAACCGTCAAAGACAACAACGGATGTGTCAAAGACAGCAGTAAAACAATTGAAATTCATCCTAACCCATCTTTTGTTATCATACGTAAAGATGAGATTACAGACAATACAGTTTGTAATGGAGAAACCGTTACACTTGAAGCTGTTGGCTCTGGCTATACATTTGAATGGTTCAACGGAAACAGTTCATTAAACTCCACCGAAACAACCAACGGAAGCAGTATAACACCAACGATAACGACTGACAATGTATTCTCAGCCGTAGCTTCCAAAGTAATCAATAATAATTTAACTTGTACATCAAGAAAGGATTACGAGGTTAAAGTAGCGCCATTGCCTAATTTCTCAATCAATCCAACTATCGTATGTAAGGGTCAACACGCAAGAGTAACACTTACTGTCAACACGAGCGGAACCTCTTTCGTATGGAATTGGAATGACGGAGGAACAGATATGTCTCAATCTGGATCATACGTCGATTTCAACACAGTAAATGAGACCCGCAACTTCTCTGTTACAGGTACTCTAGGACATTGCACAAAGACCATAAATGATCGCATCACACCGAAGGAACTCCCTGCAATAGACCAGATCGACCCATTTGCAATGTGTATTAACGATCAAAAAGTAGTGACCGTAACGGCATCCAACCCTAACAATTCGGATAGACTCTTCTATTCATGGTCGGCCGATAGAGATGGAAGCAGTATGACGTTCACAGAGAACGTATTAACCATCAAGCCTACTCAGACAGGACTCAGAACTTATACCTCAAAAGTTAGCGATGGACTTGGATGTTTCAGCACCATGCCAATCGCAGTGACCGTCAACCCTCTTCCTAACATTGACATAACAGGTAACACAAACGTATGTGCAGGTGTAGATGGCAACGTTCACTTATATGTGGAAGGCAACCAAAACGTAAATTGGTATAGATATGATGAGACAAAGGTCAATGACAACTACAAAGGTTCGCTCATTGGTTCAGATACTTTAAAGCAGACTATCTCTGAGGCAACCAAATATGTCATTGAAGTGAATGAAACAAGCAACGATAAAGTTTGTTCAAACTTTAAAGTTGTAGAAGTAACGACAAAACAAAATCCTACCATTCAAGTCTATGGTAACAAGCCTGTATGTTTGGGTGAATCACTAGACTTGACCATCTTAGGCAACTCTGGCGGTAAGATTCTTCCTAGTCCTACAAATGAATACGAAACAACATCGCCTATCATACTTAGATTGACACCGACAGTATCAAAAGACTATACCATTTATATGGAGTCATCTGAAGGATGTCCGTTTGACACTATTGTACCTATCGTCACAAACAGAATTCCAAACGTAACCATTGAGAACAAGAAAGATGGCGATACTACGATTTGTTACAATTCAGAAATCGTCTTACACGCAACAGGAGATAATGTAGCTCACAAATGGAACAATGGAATCACCACAGATGAGAACACGGTGAAACCATTAATAGAGACGAGATACTATGTTGTTGGTACAGAAAACGGATGTTCCGATACTGCATGGCATACTGTCAAAATCCAATCATTGCCAACGATTTCTTTGAGTGGCGATGAAAAAGCATGTGTCGACTCATTCGCTTACATTACAATTACCGACTATCAGTCTGCATATGATTATGCATGGACCCCTACCCCAAAAGAGACCGTAGGAGGAAAAGGTAAAGTAAAGATTACCGAAGGTGTTAATAATTACAAGGTCACTGTAAAAGACAACACGCAATTACAGTGTGAAAACTCATCCACTTACACAATCAAGTCAAAGGCCAACCCTACGATAACAATCACGGGTAATGATCGTGTATGTCTAAATGGTAAAATAACATTAACCGCCTTCTCAAGTCTTTCTGGTTCATCATACGAGTGGTATGAAAACGGAGAAGCTACAGGTACGACAACCAACACGTTACTTCAATTAGTAAACGGAGAGAAAAACATCACTGTAAAAGTAACGAAGGACGGTTGTAGTAATGACACTACATTCAAAACCCAATACTACGATCTTCCAGCTTTAACATTGACGGCTGACAAAGACACAATATGCTATAACACTTCAGCCACTCTTGAGGTTCAACCAACAGGCACCGAACCTTTCAGCTATAATTGGAAGAGCAACTATGTGACAACTAACGATCAGCAAAGTGCCACCACCTACTATTTGACTAACACAACATCTCCATACAATTTTGAGGTGGAAGTAACGGATGGTCACAATTGCGTTAACAGCAAGTCTATACCAATCGTTGTACAAGCAAATCCTAACGTTTCTATTACAGGAGACAAGAGCGTATGTGATGGATCTGCAGCGAGACTGAACGCCAATGGTGCTTTGACCTATGTTTGGAGTACGGGAGAGACGACTGCGTCCATTAGTTCAATCATCACTTCCGATAGTTCTTTCTACGTTACCGGAACCGACAAATATGGTTGTGAAGGACGCTCAAAGAAATATACTGTTACCAAGAAAAACAATCCAACATTGTTCTTCTCTGGCTCACGCGAAATCTGTGAAGGTCAATCAACCACCATCACTGTATCTGGCGCAGGTGCAAGCGACAGCAACTACAAGTGGTATTACGACTCAGAGAATCCATCATCTACTGACACGATTAAAGCCAACCATCGTCAATTCTCACCAAGCCATAATGCTCAATACAAGATATTGGCAACATTAAATGGTTGTGAAACAGACTCAACCATAGAAATAAAGGTAAATGAGAATCCATCTATAACGATTAGTGCGGAAAATGGCGCTGTTGTATCAGGAAACAAGGCATTCATTTGCGAAGGTGATTCCATTCAATTGAATACCACAGCATCAGGTAACATCGCATCCTACAATTGGAGCAATAATAAAACAACAGACAAGATCAAAGTGTCTCCTACTGCTGAATTAACAGAATACTCTGTTATTGTACGAAATGACAAACAGTGTTCTGCAACAGACAACTTCTTTGTCCAAGTAAACAAAAAGCCAATTGTTGACGTTGTGTATCCTGAAGCCGTATGTCTTGGCGGAGATATTGAAGTAAGTGCTGTCGATATTCCAGGCTATCCTACTCCAAGTTCCTACAGTTGGACATTCGACAACAATGCGATCAGTGGAAACACAGAATCTTTCAGCAGAACGGTTTCGACAAATGGCGTTCATGAAATCAAGTTGACGACTCAAAAAGAAGAGAATGGCAAAGTCTGCTATTTTGAGAAAGAGGTTTCCGTCGACACAAAAGACAACCCTACTTTCACAGCCACAGCAAAAGAGAGTGATATCTGTCACAATCAATTTGCTACAATTCAAATCAGTAACAGTGATGCCGACTATTATGTATGGCCAGACGATTCAAAATCAACAGCAAAATCGTGGACAGATAACATCATACTAGATGCTTCATCCACATCTCATACTTATAAAGTAAAAGGATACAAACAATATCTACTCAGAACAGATGTATTAACATGTGATGATAGTGTTTTTGTTGATGTAAACATTCATGAGCGTCCACAAGTCAAAATTGATGGACCTGCCTTCCTTTGTACCGAAACAACAACAGGAATTTCCGTAAAGGGAGCAGACGGTTCTTCTATTCCTGATGGACAATATGAATACTATTGGAGTACAGGAGCTACCACCAACGCAATCACCGTAGCAGCGCCTACAGAGGAAGTCATCTACACTGTCACAGTAACAAATACTACTACGACATGTGACACAACGCTTCTCTATAAATTAAGTAGTTACCTCAACCCTACATTCAACATAGCAGGCAGCGATGATGTTTATTGCGAAGGCGATGAGGCCGAGTTCTCCATTGAAGGAGGAAACAACATTAGTTCCATCGTATGGAAAGATTTCGAAAAAGACTCCATATTGGGAACTGAAGAAACATTGAAACAGATAGCCTCATCCAACAATGTGATTATCGAGGCAACCATCCGTACAACAGACGGTTGTGATGTTAGCAAGAAATTCACCTTCAACACCAAGCCAAAACCAACATTGACGGTCAACGCTCCAGATTATGTATGTAAAGGCTCCACTGCGACCATCAAGATAACTGGTGCAAACAACTATTACTGGGATAAATACCCAGATCTTCATACAGGTAACTTATCACTCACATTGAATCGTATTGGAAGATTTAATGTAAGAGGTGAAGTCAATGGATGTTACAGAGACACCAACATCGTGGTGGGTGTATACTCAGGAACACCTGTGGAGATTTCCGCACAAGACGAAGCTGGAAATCCTTTACGTATCTCAGCATCTCGCAAGGTTGAAATATGCTATGGCGATAAAATCACACTTATCGCTTCCGGTCCTCTCATGACAAGTTATTCTTGGGAAAATATTTTGGATGGTGACACAGCAGTCATCACGAAACAACCTCTTGAAAATACAGTCTTCACTGTTGAGGGAACAGATAGAAATGGATGTAAAAGAACAGATGACGTCCAGGTCATCATCAATTATCTTCCTGAATTCAACGTTCCAGCAAGGACATATGTCTGCGAGGATTCATCTGTGGTTATTTCTGCCACATCCCAAGAAATCTTATCTTACAAATGGGAAGACGATTTCGTAAACGAGGCAAGACATCAAATAGAATCCATTCAAAAAGATTCTACGTATAGTGTGATTGCAAAAAACAACAAAGGTTGTATATCCAACCCTGTTTCTTACCAAATCGTCAAGAAACCAAATCCTAAGTTGGTGATTTCGGGAGACTCTGTGTGCGATGGAGCCCCTGCATTATTAACCGTCACGGATACATCTTCTCAGTCAAATTACCAAACAACATACGTTTGGAACAGACTTCCTGAAAAGACGGGATCCACCTACACGACAGAAGAGATTTCTGGTTCTGCTACTATCACTGTCACAGGTACCAAGAACGAATGTTCTTCTTCTGCAGAGGCCACGATCTACACTTATCAGTTACCATCCATTACAATTGACAATGGAGAGGAGGAAACTGTATGTAGCCAATCATCACTGAAACTATTTGCATCAGGAGGAGAACGTTACAAATGGGATGGAAAACCTATCACAAGCGACAACTCATACGAGATCTATCCTACAGTAGACGGAGAAACCCACTCAGTATGGGGTCAAGACAAGCACGGTTGTGAAGGAACTGATGAAATAACAATCAGGATCCAAAACAGACCTAAATTCTACATCACAGGTGATTCTCGCGTGTGTGAAGACTCTGTTGTAACACTGACAGCCAACTATTCTCAAGCAGGTTCCAACTATACATTCACTTGGAAAGACAAAGATGGCAATACCATTGGTAGCACAATTAGCAGCAACTCTGTCAAATTAACTATCACAAAAGACACTACAATCTTTGTCACTGCAAAAGACCAAACTGGCAAGTTGTGTGATACAACCATCACATATGATATAGCCACAAAAGTTAACCCTACTATCGAGTTAATTAACAATGACAATTCAGTCTGCAAAGGTACATATGCAACTGTCATTGTCGGTGGCGACGCGAACAACTATTATTGGAAGAATGCAAGCGGAAACGTCGTTTCTCAGACCAACACCATCTATAGAGAGGTGAACAAAGACTCTGAAACATTCATTGTTTATGCAGAGAAAGAAAATTGTGTTTCCAACAAAGAGATTACATTGTATGGTTTGAACAATCCTACTATCTCGTTGTCAAATGCTACTGTATGTTATGGAGACTCCGTAAAATTACAAGTAGAGACCGAAGATGTCATCTACTCATATTCATGGGATAACATAACCAGTCAGAAACATATTGCCACAACAGTATCTGCCGATGGCACTACTCCTGCAAACAATCAAATGGCGGATCTTCCAAAATTAACAAGCATCTATCATGTGACAGCAGAAAACATGGATCACTGTAAGACAATAGATTCTGCAACAGTCACTGTCAATCCTCTTCCAACATTACGATTCAAAGCAGACAAGAGTGCTTGTGAAAACAACGATGTTATCATCTCTACAGAGAACACAACTGGCATAACATACAGTTGGGAGGGACACGGAGCCGATGGAACATATAAGAGTGAGTACTCTCACGCATTCAAAATGGGCGATTATCCAGATGTAAGCAAATTTGTCATATACGGTAAATCTGCTTTAGGATGCGTTGACAGTTCTATCGTCGAGATTAACACAAAACAAATTCCATCCTTACGTGTCAAATTTGACACTGCTTGTTATGGAAATGGAATAAACATAAGCGGTATGAATCTTTCCGCTAAATATGTTTGGTCATTGGAATCTGGATACGTACTTTCCACTTTCAACAACTTCAAGACCGACGATATGTATTATGACTCTTTGAAGATTCATGTTCAAGGTACCGTCAATGGATGTACAAACGATTCAATGTTCACCATCCACACATATCCACTTCCTACTGTGAAGATAAAGGATGCACCTAGAACCATCGTTTGTATCGGTTCTCAAACAGAATTGTCTGTGAAGGATCCTGTAGAAGGTTGGTCATATAAATGGAATAACAGTGATTTCAAAGTAAACGACACCACCCTCTCCATTTATGCAAACAAAAATTCTCAGAATACCGTCTATGCAAAAGATGATAATGGATGTGTCGGATCTGCTGATATCGAGGTTCACGTCATCAACAACCCATCTTTCACAGTTGAAGGTGCAAACGAAATTTGTGTCAACAACGACATCAAACTCAGAGGTAGCGACAACACACTACGCTACGAATGGTACGATTCTCACGACAAACTTCTTGGTGAGACCAACGGAACGAATTTGTTCACTCTGCACATCACTCAAGATACGATCGTTCAGGTAAAAGGTTTCTTGACAGGAACAATTCCATGTGAAGCAATGGTAACCCATGTTATCAAGGCTAATCCATATCCTACCATCACATTTGAGAAATTTGATCCATATGTATGTTACAAGAATCAAACTTACATCGAGGTCAAATCAGACGTTGATGCAACCTTCTTATGGAACACTGGAGAAACAGAACGTTTCATTCAAAAAGAGATAACGGAAGAGACTCATAAATTCATTGTCACTGCAACATCCACTAGTTCAACTCTATGTGAATCCAAAGATTCAATAGAAGTGCACATGCTACCTTTGCCAAAGATAACGGCAGAGAACCAAAAGATCTGTTACGGCGACAGTGCAACACTTGTTGCTCAAGAAGCTGACAACAGAACTGACATTACATACAGATGGGATGCTGCAGAATCAGACACGAATGCATTCGTCACACCATCTCTGACATCCACCACCATATACAACGTGAAGGGCGTCGACTCTCATGGTTGTGTCGGAAGAACATCTGCTATTGTCTCTATCATGAGTTTACCTCAGTTCTCTCTTACTAGTATCTCTCCTGTATGTCGTGGAAGCGAAACAACCATCACGGCAAGTGACGCAACATTGAAATACGTATGGGAAGACAATAAAGAGGGTTCATTCCAAGACGGAAATCAATTCTCTCTCAGTGTAGGACAAGACACTACATTTGTCGTATGGGCTCAGGATGAAAACTTATGTAAGAATAAGAAAGAGGTAAAAGTAAAAGTGAAGGAATATCCAGTTCTTACACTTAGAATGGACACCGATTATGTATGTTTCAATGAGTCAAGAACAGTATACGTAGCTGGAGCAACCAATGGATATAGATGGAACAATGACCCATCTCAAGTATCTAATTACCTACGGTTGGAAAATGTCACAAAAGACACAGCCATCTATGTAGAAGGTACGACAAACGGTTGTGTATCCAGAATTGACACCGTTATCAAAGTTTGGGAATTACCAAACATTAAGATTCAACCAATAGACAATATCTGTCTCCGTCAGCCTGCTAAATTGGTAGCAACAGGAGGTAAGTCAAATGCCTATAAATGGAGTACGGGAAGTTCAGAAGACTCTATCATTGTCACTCCAGTATTGACAGGTGCAACGACCTATTCTGTAACAGGAGTAGATGAAAACGGATGTAAGAACTATGACACGATCAAGGTTGTTGTCAATGAATTACCATCTGTATCCATCAAAGGTGAAGAGTTCGTTTGTAGAGGCGACTCCACCACATTGTCTGCTATTGCTAGAACTGCCGTTGAATACGAATGGCACATGAATGGAGTAGCTATAGAGAACGCCACAGGAAGCAAGTTCAAAACAGCCATTGAGGATGATTCTTACACTTATTGGTTAGTTGTCAAAGACGCCAACTCTTGTGTTGACTCTGCATCGTTCGACATAAAGGCAAAAGAATATCCTATATTGTCACACAAGACAACAACAGGAAGAGACAGCGTCTGTGTAAATGGTGCCATAACGATCTACGTCAGCGGTGCTGAGGATTATATATGGGAAGAAGACAACTCTGTTGGAAACGCCTTCTCCGACATTATCGCAAAACCTAAAGAATTCAAGGTGGCAGGTACAACGAATGGATGTACAACACCATACGTCATCAACATTGACACACTACAATTGCCAATATTTGAAATCACAGGTGACAACGTCATTTGTTTGAACGATTCTGTCACGCTTACAGCAACACCTAATCAGGTAGAAAACAGAGGTGAGCTAATCTACAAATGGAGGCATAACGGAGAAAGTTCTCCAACCATAAAAGAGGCTCCTATCACCAACAAGACTTACGAGGTATCTGGAACTGATGAATATGGTTGTAAATCAAATGTTACATATAATGTGACAGTCAATGCTTTACCTTCCGACTTAACCATCACGGGTGACAAATCAGCATGTTATGATTCAACCGTCGTACTTACAGCTTATGCCAACAATGCTGTAAGATATGATTGGATTCGCAACGAGGTGAGCACCGATACCATACAAAAAGAGGAAGCCTCAATCACAGCATCCATCACGTCAGATACCACATTCTACGTGATCGTAACCGACATCAACAATTGTCGCTTCCAAAACTCTTATGATGTTAAGAAGATTGATCACCCTACACTCACATTCGGAACTACCGATCCTTACGTATGTTACGGAGAAAGGGCAACCATTTCTGTAAAAGGTGCAACTTCTTATGTATGGGAAAATGACAACTCTACCAAGAACTTCCGTTCTGATGTCATCACAAATGACACAACATTTGTTGTCACAGGAACAGCCAATGGATGTTCTACGAAAGACTCTATTAAGATAAAAGTTAGAGAACTTCCAACCATCAGTATCAAAACTTACGATGCTGATAGCGGAGAAGAGTCTGACAAGATATGTAAAGGACAAGGAAGAATCAAATTGGTGGGTGAAGGTGCCGGCGATGGTGGTAGCTACACATGGAGCACAAAAGAGGAAAAAGACTTTATCATAGTCTCCCCTGCCTCATCTACAGAATACGGTATTGTCGGAGTTGACAAATATGGATGTCAGAACAAAGCTGATACAATCATCACAGTATATCCAATACCAGTCATCACCATCGAAAGCGAATCTAAGGTGTGTGAAAACGACTCCTTCGATTTGATCGCTAAGACTACAGATGAGTTTGTCATCAAAGAGTATGTATGGAATGGATTCCCTGAAGTCAACAATGACACATTGAAAACATCCATTACAAAAGAGCAGACCTTCTATGTGAAGGTGACAGACGATCACAATTGCTACAACAATGCAAAACGCACTGTCTCTGCGAAAGCATACCCTATTCTATCATTCGAGAGTCCTTCGTATGTATGTAAGGGTAACTCAGCCATCATTTCCGTCAAAGGTGCAAGCACCTACAAATGGATAAGTGACAAAGAGGTAACGCAACGTAGCTTCGTAGACATACCAGAAAAAGATACCACATACGTTGTTGAAGGAACCACCAACGGATGTACATCCATCGATTCTGTTCATATCGAAGTTAAAGATCTCCCTATCATCTCAATAGAATCAGAAAGTGGATCAGACCACATCTGTTTAAATGATAGTATCAAACTTAAAGGTAAGGGCGGTGATCCTGACAGATACACATGGAATACAGGTTCAACCAATAGCAGTATCACTGTACATCCATTAGTGGAAACAGAATACCGCATTATCGGAAAAGATGAATTTGGATGTCAAAACGAAGCAAACTTCACAGTCTTTATCAATCCTCTTCCTTCCTTCGTTATCAAAGGAAACGAATTGGTTTGTCAAGGAGATATCGACACCTTATGGGTTGAAGGTGACGAGGCAACTTACACATGGACATCTCACTCTAATTTAGTAAGCGACTCTATCATGATTGCCATAGACAATGATCAAGAGTTCAACGTCAGAGCAGAAGATGCTAATAAATGTGTATCGTATGCAACCAAGAACGTAAAAACAAAAGATTATCCAAAGATCGAAATCAACGCTCCTGATGCTATATGTGAAAATGACATCGCTTCTCTCATCGCTACAGGTGCAGCCTCTTACGTATGGGAAGACGGAAGAACAGAAAATAGCATTATGGATACAATCACTGGCACACGTACCTATACAGTAAAAGGTACTACCAACGGATGTACATCAGAAGCTAAAAAGACAATCGAAATGTGGCCATTGCCTAATGTGAAGATCTTATGCAAAACCAACAAGATATGTCTTAACCAAAGCGTCTACATGGAAGCTTCCGGAGCAGACTCATATATTTGGAGCGACGGTTCTTACACAAAGAGTATTAATGTGAAACCAAGCACAACAACGAAATATTATTTGATTGGTAAGAGCATTAACAATTGTGAGTCTAGAGACACATTCGAAGTAACGGTCAACCCATTACCGACCGTTGTCATCGAGGGTGATGCTGCTGTATGTTACGACAACACGGCTGAATTGGTTGCAAAAGGTGCCAACACCTACGTCTGGTCAACTCAAGAGACAACTGACACCATCAGACCTAACATACTCACAACCCAAACATTCACTGTATTGGGAACCGACACAAACAATTGTTCTTCAAGTGCAACAAAACAAGTTAAGAAGAAAGATATTCCAGTTCTTACTTACGCAACAAACAGTCCTGTATGTTTAGGCGAAATCGCAACCATCACGGTATTAGGTGCCAACAGCTATTTGTGGAATGATGCCAACGAATCAACAGGAAACTCTTTGAATACTGTTCCACAAAATGACACAGCATACACTGTTATCGGTTACTTAGACGGATGCGAGGCTACCAAGACAATCAACATTCAGGTATTGCCTTTGCCTAACATCGACATTACAGGTGAATCTGAAGTGTGTGTCAACGAGTCAATCAACTTGACTGCGTCTGGTGCTTCAAGCTACGTTTGGAGTAATGGACTTCAATCTGAAACTTTGTCGGCAACACCATTGAGTTCTATGACTTACACAGTGGTTGGTACGGATGAAAATGGATGTAAAAACACCACATTCCACGATGTGACAGTTAATCCATTACCAGACTTCCGCATCAGTGGAGAGAAGGCAGTATGTAAAGGTTCTGAAACCACATTGTCAGGTGAAAGCAACACCGACAAAACCTACTCATACACATGGGAATGGACAGAAAATGGAACAGATCTTTCTGAAACGAATCAGACTATCACAGCGAACATCATGAATAATACATCATTCAAGATTACCGCAACTGATGACAAAGGATGTTCCAGCGATCACTACATGACCGTAGTCAGCAAACAATTCCCTACTATCTCATTCGCTGCTCCAAAAACGGTATGTCAAAATGAAGGTCTAAGCATCACAGCATTCGGTGCTAATGAATACAAATGGGATATCGGTTCAACCACCAACCAAATGTCTGACAATCCTAAAGAGGTAGGTGTTGTCACCTACAGCGTTACAGGAACAACTGATGGTTGTGAATCAACAGCTTCCATCTCTGTCGATGTATTGCAACGTCCTCAAGTATTCATTGAAGGTAACACCGAAATCTGTAATGGTGAATCTGTAACACTTACAGCCTCTGGTGCTAAAACATACGAATGGAACAATGGATTGAACGAAGAAAGCATCAAGCAATATCCTTCCATCGACACGAAGTATACCGTTAGAGGTACAAATGAATTCATGTGTACGGATACAGCAACCATCCACATCACAGTTCATCAAAAACCAATATTCGATATCATCAGTGAAAATGAAGTTTGTGCAGAACAAAACTTGACGATGATGGCTTCTGGTAATGCAAAAACATATTACTGGGGTTATGGAGACAAGAACTATGATGACAATACAACATTCAACAATGACAAGATAGAGGTTCCTATCGAAAGACCTATCTACATCTTTGTGAAGGGTGTTGACGAGAACAATTGCTACAGTGAGAAGTACAAACAAATCAAGACTATTCTTCCTCCAAGCATATTCTTCATCGGAGAGACGGATGTATGTCTTGGTCAGGATGTAACACTGATGGGACAAGGTGGAGACGCATATATCTGGAATGTTAATGGCAAGAGTCACGCTGGTGCAAGACTCATATTCACGCCAACTGAAAATACACCTATCACCTTGACAGGTACATTGGGTATGTGTTCTTCCACAATTCCTATTAACATCACGACAAAGGCAGTTCCTGACTTGAAGATTGAAGGTGACAGTTCAATCTGTAAGGGCGAGACAGCCACTCTGAATGCATTTGGTGCTGTTCATTACACTTGGAGTACAAAAGATACGACTAGTCGAATTTCCAAGGCTCTGAAGACATCCAATAAGTTCTATGTAACAGGTATTGGTTACAATGGTTGTGAATCTAGAACAAGCTTTACAGTCAACGTTAAACCTCTTCCTAATGTAGTTATCCACAAAGACTACATGAAAGGTTGTCCTGCAATCGGAACAACTGTCAGAATGTCCGTTACTGGAGCAAACTCATACGTATGGCATAGCACACCTCAAGATGGCGAAATCGAAGGCATTCTTGCCAACCATATCGAAGCTAGACTCGACGAGCCAACCGACATCTATGTTGTAGGTACTGACAAGAACGGATGTTCTATGGAAGCCCATTACATGATAACCCCAGAGGTGACGGGAGAAACGAAATTTGAAGTTAGTCCACAAATCTTTGAAGAGGATAACCCAATCATCACCATGAAGGGATTCTATCCTGACGAAGGAAGTTCATGGTCATGGAACCCAGGTAACGACGACATAGTAAATGGTAAGGATGTTATCTATAAATATCCTGTGGTAGACAAAGACTCATTCCTTGTTGAAGTCTCCGCAATTGACAAAGATGGTTGCGAATACACGGGTGAGACCTACGTATATGTATGGAGAGACTTCTGGGCACCGAATGCCTTCACACCAAATGGAGATGGCAACAATGATGTCTTCCGCTTCTTAGGTACTGAATTCCTTACCGAGTTCTCCTACATCATCTACAACAGACAAGGTACCATCGTCTTTGAAGGTGATAGCAAGGATGACTTCTGGGATGGAACAAACAAAGATGGCGTCAAATGTCCTCAAGGCGTTTATGGTTACGTAGCTAAATACAAGAGCAACTATAAAGGCTTGCGTAAGAGAGGTGAAAAGAAAGGTATGGTTACCCTTATAAGATAATCATAATCTAAAATTACAAGTCAAAACGAGGTACACACTTTTGTGCACCTCGTTTTATTAAGATAAGATGTAAAACAGAATGATTTACCCTGATAACTTTGAAGTAAAAACTGGATTTAACAAGATTCGTCAATTACTACACAAACATACACTCTCCTCTTTGGGTGACGAGTGTATTGACAATATTTTCTTTCAAACAAATTACGACAAAATCATTACTGACCTCAACTTAACAAATGAATTTGTCAAAATCATTGTCGAAGCAGAAGATTTTCCCCAAGATGCTTTCTATGACGTCCGTGACAGTTTACAAAAAATATCCATAGAAGGCATGTACATCGAAGAAAACGAGCTCTTCGAATTACGTAGATCGCTAGAGACCATTGGCCTTATCGTTAAATTCTTTCAGGAGAAAGAAGAGAGCGATTGTTTCTATCTAAAAGAACTTGCGAAAGATGTCTTCACCTTTCCCGATGTGATTCGCCAAATTGATAAGATATTAGATAAGTTCGGAAAGATCAAAGACAATGCATCACCTGAGCTATCTAATATTCGAAGAAATATATTATCCGCACAAAGCAGTATTTCAAAAACCGTATCTGCCATTCTCTCGAAAGCGCAAATGGATGGATACATCAGCAAAGAGACAAAACCAGCCATTCGAGACGGACGCCTCGTCATCCCTGTTAATTCAGCAGACAAGAGGAGAATAAAGGGTATCGTCCATGATGAGTCTGCAACTGGAAAGACGGTTTTTATCGAACCAGAATCAGCCGTTGAAATCAACAACAAAGTGAAAGAACTCATGGCTGAGGAGAAACGAGAAATTATCAAAATTCTAACTGCCATCAGCAATGAAATCAGACCTCGCATTCCAGAAATGCTCGATTCCTATACATTCCTTGGACAGATAGATTTCATTCGATCGAAAGCTTTATTTGCTATCGATACAGAATCTACTCTACCCCACATCGTCAGAGAGACCGTCATTGATTGGAGCGAAGCTAAACATCCTATTTTGTATCTAACCCACAAAGCCTCCGGACAAGATGTCGTTCCTCTAAACATTGAATTGAACAAAGACCAACGTATCCTACTCATTTCTGGTCCTAATGCTGGCGGAAAGTCTGTTTGTCTAAAAACCGTGGGACTTTTACAATACATGATGCAATGTGGACTATTAGTGCCTCTTCATTCAAGCAGTATCATGGGAATATTCAACAATATTCTGATTGACATTGGTGATGAGCAATCCATCGAAAACGACCTCAGTACTTACAGTTCTCATCTAACCAACATGAAACAATTCGTCAAATCATGTGATGGGAAAAGCATCCTGCTGATTGATGAATTTGGTAGTGGAACAGAACCTAAGATTGGTGGCGCCATTGCAGAGGCGTTATTAAATCTATTCAATCAAAAAAAGGCCTTTGGCGTAATCACCACCCATTACACAAATCTGAAAAACTTTGCAAAAGAGACCGATGGCATTGTCAATGGCGCCATGTTATACGACCGTCATGAGATGCGTCCGCTCTTCCAGCTCGAAATAGGCAATCCCGGAAGTTCCTTTGCTATTGAGATTGCCAGAAAAATTGGTCTTCCAGAAACTGTCATACAAGAAGCTATCGACAAAGTGGGGACCGATTATGTAAATCTCGATAAATACCTGCAAGATATCGTAAGAGACAAGCGATACTGGGAAAACAAGAGGCAATCCATCCGACAAAAAGAGAAACGGATAGAAGAACTTTCCGAAAAATACGAACAGGAACTGGAATCTATCTCTGGGCAAAGGAAAGAGATTATGAAAGAAGCAAAGCAAGAATCCAAGAGGATCCTTGAACAAGCCAATTCTGTCATTGAAAACACCGTTCGAAAAATCAAAGAAGCTCAGGCCGACAAAGAGAAGACCAAAGAAGCAAGAAAAGAATTGGAAGCTTATAAATTAAGAGTTTCCGACGACAACAACGAACAACATACCATCGACAAGAAAATCGAACGTCTGAAACGAGAAAAGAAAAAAGAGACTCCTCAAAAGACGGAACAAGTTGTTCTTAAAACTGGTCAAAATGTTCGAATCAAAGGACAAACCAACATTGGTAAGATCATTGAGATAAAAGGAGACTCCGCCACCATTGCTTTCGGTCTTCTTAAAACAGTTGCCAAAATTCAAACACTTGAACCTATAAGCAACAACCAAATAAAGAAAGAGAATGCGAAATCTTCCTTCGTATCTGAGCAAACAACAAAAGACATTCATCAGAAGAACCTTCATTTCAAACGAGAGATTGATGTCCGCGGCATGAGAGGAGACGAAGCTCTGCAAGCAGTCACCTACTTTATCGACGATGCCATCATACTCAACATCGACCAAGTTAGAATCCTTCACGGAACAGGTTCTGGCATACTCCGAAATCTAATTCGCAATTACCTAAAAACAATTCCAGCCATCGAATCTGCTCAAGACGAACATGTAGAATTCGGAGGGGCAGGAATCACTGTCGTAAAATTTCGGTGAAAATATTTCATAAAATCATTAAAAAATATCAAATTTGTACCATCAGAATTTTATAATAGTAAATGATGAAACGTTTCTTTATTGTTATAGCTTGCATGTTTATGACTATCAGCACAATGCAAGCAGAATTGGGAGGTTACGAAAAACCTGTTAAATTTGGCTTTGATTTAGGTGTCGGATATGCTAATCAATGGGGTGATGCATACAATGCATACGATAAAAACGGCATATTTGCATTTTCCTTTGGATTCGATATTGATATACACTTCCGTGGCATCTCTTTCATGGAAATTGGTTTTGATTTTGCCAGAAAAGGATGTAGAATACAAGGTCACGAATGGATTAACAATGCATTATACATCGACGAGAACAACGGAGGTGGTCCATGGAAACTACAAAAGGGAGACAAAACAGTTGCCAACCTTTATTATCTTCAAATGCCTATATTGTATGGATTAGAAGTTCCTATTGACAACAAAATTGCATGGAAGTTTTTATTAGGTCCATATTTCAGCATGGGCGTATCCGGAGACAAGAGAAGTGATTTCAGTCACTACTATCCCGAAAGACCAACCGTAGTCAGTACTTTTTCAAAAGACTACGACTATGGATTTAAAAGATTTGATGTGGGTGTAAAAACAGGAACTGGTGTGGAAATAGGTCGTGCTACTTATATCGTATATTACGAACTTGGATTATTCAACACATTAGTTTCTAAAACATATAGCGATTACAAGGTGCGTAACAATACTTTAATGGGTGTGGTTTCTTTTAGATTCTAATCAAAAACATCATTTATAATCTCACAAAAAAAGAGGGAAAATATCCCTCTTTTTTTATTGTATAGTTCTTATTGTTTTGGCACTTTGGTCAGTCTCATAACAAGATTACCATCTTCAACGGTGACATTAGCTGTGCTTTCCGTTACAAGTTCCATTTTCCAATTTCCTTTACCCCACCGAGAAGTATTATACGAATCAAAATCATCCGTCCACCTCTCTGTGAATTGACCCGTTTCTTCGTCATAATCAGACACCTTCACATAGTCAATATATTGAGCTATCGGAATATAATTCTGATCAAATTGTCCAACCCAGCCCGTACTCGAACTTGCCCACAAATTAAATCTCAAGCTTTGTGACTCGACCAAACTTACCACCTGAGACTTTGTATCATTTGAGATATTCGTTTTTCTCACCTCTGTACCATCCACCTTCCATGAGACATAGTTAGGTGTCCATTCAATGGTATACACATGATATCCACTATTCACAGGAGATGCCAAATTGTGAATCTTTTCTGATGTAACCTGTGCATTCTTTTCCCCGGTAATGATATTGGATTGAAATCCAGAAGAGTTTTTCCCAATAACCTCTATGTCGATCTCATTCCATATCTTTCCATTCCCCATATAAGAATCATTATAATAGAGGAACATCGAACTGATACAGCCAGGAGCATACGCCATCTTCATTTTTGCTTCAAAACGTCCATACTTGAATGTCTCCTTGGAGTATAGCTCCGCACCATAATACTTGAAATCTTCATTCTTTGCACCATTCGGAACTATAGTGTCTGTTGGTACATTTTTTGGAGGCTGTTTGTCGTCATCATCCTCCTTAGAACAGGACAACACCGTTGCCACTAGCCCTATACACAAAAAATAGCTTAAATGTTTCATGATAAATAGTATTGACAATTACAATAACAAAGATAATAATAAAAGTTAAGAGTTAAGAACTGAGATGATAATTCAACGAAGTCAATAGAGATATGATTTTATTCACACAGACGAACTTCCATCTCCACCGGATTATGATCTGTATTTTCAAAATGCAAGTCATGACACTTAACAATCTCTACTTTCACGTTGGGAGAAACTATAAAGAAATCCAACAAGGCAACCCGTGTTCTCCCCTTCTCATATATAACGTCCGTTCTGCGATTGGAAGGACACGAATTATCAAACACGAAATGCCATTCTTTAGGGAACAAAGTGTCTGAAACGGCTATGAATTCTTTATCGTCAAAAACCTCCCCTTCAAATTCTTTGACAAGCCCCACAGGTGATTGGTTGAAATCGCCTCCAGCAACCACATAATTGCCCTTATTATATTCAGAAAGCATATACTCCTTCAGATACTCCAATTCTGCAATACGCAATTTCCCTCCTTCGTCAAAAGCTGAATTATGTGTATTGATCACAATCAAATCCTTACCGTTGGAGAGATGATACCGCATTGGCATAAAGCACCTTTTCAACAAAAATGTTCTAAGAGGCCATTTCATGCTATACGAATACGAGATTCGCTTACATTCGTATGGTTGATGATTGGATAGAGAAAGAAGACCCGCTTCCACATGCCCCATCGGATCAGTCAATGGCATAGGCACATACAAAACATTATAATTAATCCCCAGATAGGCATACTTGTATGACAATGAATTCTGCAATTGTTTCCGCTGATTAATATGATACGAACGTTTTGAATGAACATCCACCTCTTGCAACATACAAAAATCAAATGGTCCATTTTCAGAAAGAAAATGCTGAAAAGATTGCAGATTCCGCACAACAACAGGATAAGATGGTCGCACCATTTTACCTCCATCATAGAAAAAATCCATTTCCTTATTCAACCCTGCATACCCTATATTCCAAATGAGAAATCGAAAAGATGACGATGTCGGAAGCTTCTCATTTCCATCTTCAATGCTTGACAATAGAATCTCACTATCTGGTCTATACTCCAATATAGTACAAACGAGAATAAACACAATAGGGATGGATACCACTATCGATAGGATGAATATTGCAATACCAAACATACTCATTAATTGGATTATAGAACAAATATAAAAAATTTCAGTAGTTATTATAGAAGGGAACCATAATTAATTTCGTGGCAAATCAAAAAAGAGGAAAGGGTAAAAAAAAGTCCGACTTGTAAAGGTCGGACTTTCATATAATAAAAAGCAATTTTTATTCTTGAGAACCTTCTTTTTTCTCTTCACGTTGAGGACGAGGAAGAAGTGCCTTATGAGAAAGTTTAAATTTACCAGTTTTTGCATCAATATCGAGCAATTTAACGGAAATGATATCACCTTCTTTCATTCCGGTATCTTCCATTTTCTCAATACGTTTCCATGCGATTTCAGAGATGTGGAGCAATCCTTCCTTACCTGGCATAAACTCAACGAATGCGCCATAAGGCATGATAGACTTCACTTTAGCCTCGTATGTCTCTCCCACTTCTGGAACAGCAACGATAGCTTTGATACGAGAAACAGCTGCATCCAATGAATCTTTGCTAGCAGCAGCCACCTCTACTTTACCCTTACCGTCGATTTCTTCGATTGTAACTGTTGCACCTGACTTCTCTTGAATGTCTTGGATAATCTTACCACCAGGACCGATGATAGCACCAATCATATCCTTAGGAACATCAAATGTAACAATACGAGGAGCATGAGGCTTCAAGTCTTCACGAGGCTCAGCAATTGTCTCCGTAATCTTATTTAAGATATGTAAACGCCCCTCTTTGGCTTGGTTCAATGCTTTCTCCAAGATCTCATAAGAAAGACCGTCCACCTTGATATCCATCTGAGTAGCAGTGATACCATCTTTTGTTCCTGTTACCTTGAAGTCCATATCACCCAAGTGATCCTCATCACCCAAGATATCAGAAAGAACTGAATATTTCACGTTACCCTTATCAGTAATCAATCCCATTGCGATACCAGAAACTGGTTTCTTGATTTTAACACCAGCATCCATCAATGAAAGAGTACCAGCGCACACGGTTGCCATAGAAGAAGAACCATTTGATTCCATGATGTCAGAAACAACACGGATACAATATGGATAATCAGCAGGAATCATACGCTTCAAAGCACGCCATGCCAAGTGTCCATGACCGATTTCACGACGACCCACACCACGTTGAGCTTTTGCCTCACCCGTAGAGAATGGAGGGAAGTTATAGTGCAATAAGAAACGTTCTTTACCATGAACCAATACTTCATCCACTAATTTCTCATCCAACTTAGTACCCAATGTACAAGTAGTCAATGATTGAGTTTCACCACGTGTAAAGATAGCAGAACCGTGAGGGCCAGGAAGATATCCAACCTCACACCAGATAGGACGTATTTCAGTAGTTGTACGACCATCCAAACGTTTACCTTCATCCAAGATAGAACGACGCATAGCCTCTTTTTCAACTGCATGATAGTAACGGTCAATCATACCGATCTTAGCTTCCAATTCCTCATCTGTCAAGTTCAATGATGCAACATATTCATCCTTGACACCTGTAAATTTAGCCTCTCTATCATGTTTATCTGTATTAGCCGATGTAGCCAATGCGTATGCTTTATCATAACATTTAGCCCAAACATCTTTCTCTAATTCCTCATCATTCTCCTCGTGACAATATTCACGTTTTGTTTCAGTTCCAAGTTCTTTCATCAACTCTTTCTGAACCAAACACATAGGTTTGATAGCATCATGAGCAGCTTTCAATGCATTCAATAAGTCTTGTTCAGAGACTTCATCCATCTCACCTTCTACCATCATGATGTTCTCATAAGTAGCACCTACCATCAAATCCATGTCAGCTTTCTCCAACTGCTCAAATGTAGGGTCTATTACGAACTTACCATCAATACGAGCGACACGAACCTCTGAGATTGGTCCGTTAAATGGTATGTCAGACACTGCCAATGCAGCAGAAGCTGCCAAACCTGCTAAAGCATCTGGTTGGTCTACTCCATCCGCAGAAATCATCAACACATTAACAAATGTCTCTGCATGAAAATTGTCTGGGAATAAAGGACGCAACGCACGGTCAATCAAACGAGCTGTCAAGATTTCATAATCAGAAGCCTTTCCTTCTCTTTTTGTAAAACCACCAGGAAATCTTCCGTATGCACCAAATTTCTCCTTATACTCTACCGTCAATGGCATGAAATCAGTGCCAGGAACAGCATCTTTTGCGCAACATACAGTTGCCAACAACATCGTATTTCCCATACGAACTACTACTGCTCCATCGGCTTGTTTTGCCAACTTTCCAGTCTCGATCGAGATGGTTCTCCCATCAGGTAATGCGACCGTCTTTGTAATTACATTCATCTTTTCTTTAATTTTTTATCGTCTTTTTTACATCTAAAATTGCACAAATATAGCAAATTATAAGGACAAAAGCGAGAATTATTCTTTTTTATTCAGAATATCCATATAATATTTTCTCACCTCACTCCATTTATAGTAGGGCGCATACTCACTTTTCAATGGCAAATTCACCTCTCGCTCATTCAACATAACCTTCACCAACACATCTGGATTCTTCTTCGAACGATAGAAAATGAACTGCACATTGGCCGCCATCGGAATGATTCGATATTCATTCCAATAATGCAAAAGGGAATCCAAATCCGTTACCTGGTCTCCACAACCAGTAACAGCCAAAAGCGCTGTCAATGGCAACAACGCCGTGTCATGTCCGAAACGAAGATTAGCCTGCACCTTCCCACTCTGCAAGGCCTCATCTGCTTCATTGATAATATGCATCATCAAATCTGAAGCGAAATAGCGACTTCTGTTCAATGTCATCGGACATGGTCCATACGCACCATACCACCATGCATTCTGCACCACCCAGTTGTTGTACATCTCTTCCTTCGTCCACACATCATCAAAGTTGATAGGTGAATCATCACTCAGCAAACTTCCTTTTATCTCATAGAACTTACGCATGAATGCTATCGTGTCAATGTTTTTATTCACATATTCCTTGTCGGAAAAGAGTTGATTGACCATTCTCGTAGGATGGATCAAACGATAATGTAAATTGCCAAATGGCTCACTCCACTCTTTTCGTGCCAATCGTTTGTTTTTATCCTCCATAGGATCGTTCGCCAAATAGTACATCAAACGTTTGCTCGACTCATTTGAAATCTGCAAGGTTGGCTCCATCGCCTTCAACTGCTGACAAAAGGCATCCATACTCATCACACAACGAACAGACGTAGAGGATTTCACATCTATATTAGCATTTTTCTTGAACACTTCAGGAAAAGATTTGTACATTCTTTCCGCTATACCTCTGTGCTGCATAGCACCTTTGGTAGTTAAATCGCCGGCTCTATCATAGTAGAGATTATACATCTGCTCAAATCTTTGTCTGACACTTTTTCCCTTCTCAGTCAAAGCATTGGCAGAATCAGCCTTTGCAAACATCTCATACATGTTTTTGTAATCCTTTGCCGTATGATGATAACGAGACCCATGTCGCCCGTAATGACTTATGTAGAATGGCTTATATCCCTTTGGCGCCTTCGTTTGTGCAGGGAATTCTGATGGATATGGCACATAATTGCCCGACGTTAACACAATATGATCCATCATATACTCTTTGGTAGTCTGTGCATATGCTCCAACGGAAACAATTGCCGACAATAAAAACAATTTTAATCTCATAGAAACAACCAACTATATTTTAATTTATAAACGGAGAATCCACACTCCTTAATATGTAACTTCGCCACAAATATACAAAGAGGATTCATAGAAAGCAAACACAAAAAACACCTTCCCAATCATTTCCTCACCTCTTCATAAAACTCATCTAAGAACGACATCATAAACGCACTACGCTTTTCTGCTATTCTTTTTGCCGTCTCCGTAAACATTAAGTCTTTCAGCAATAACAATTTATCATAGAAATGAGCTAGGGTCGTCTCTTTCGAATAGGAAGCAGCATCACGCTTACACACCTCCTCCTGATTATAAAACTTCCGACCTCGCGAAGCTCCAAACTCTATCGTACGAATGATGCCAATAGCACCAATGGCATCCAAACGGTCTGCATCACAAACAATTCGTGCATTTATATCTGTTAGGTTTTTACTCTTCCCCGAACTAAAAGAGATATTGTCCATAATATAAAGGATGGCATCCTGCTGCTCCTTCGTATAGTCAAGGGATTGCAACAAATGAATAATTTTCTCTTTTTGAAGTGACAGATTCTCAAAAAGCTTTTTGTCTATGCAATCATGCAGATAACAAGCTGCGACAATGATGGACTCATCCCCACTCTCTTTCTCAAGCAGCAAACGTGCATTGGTCACCACACGCATGGCGTGCAGATGATCATGTCCTGAATTATCCGCAGATAGTTCATCACATACAAACTGATATAATTTTTTTTCTCTTTCTCTATTATCCATAAATTACAAAAAGGGCATTCCAAACAGGAACGCCCTCATAAGTATCATCAGTTTATCTTACTCGAAATCACGATAACGAATGATTGTCTGTTCACGATCTGGACCAACAGAAACAATCTTGATAGGAACACCCAAGTAATCCTCCAAGAAATCAAGATATGCGTTGAACTCCTCTGGGAATTCATTTTCGCTCTTCATCTTTGTCATGTTTGTCTTCCAACCATCCATTGAAACATACACAGGTTCGATATGACCCTCTGTGATATCAAATGGGAACTCATCCGTTTCTACACCATCGATCTTATAAGCGACACATGCCTTAATGGAATCAAATCCATCCAAAACATCACTCTTCATCATAATCAACTTAGTCACACCATTGATCATGACAGCATACTTCAAAGCCACCAAATCAATCCATCCGCAACGACGTTCACGACCTGTTACAGCGCCATATTCATGACCCAAGTCACGAATAGTCTTACCAGTCTCGTCGAACAACTCCGTAGGGAAAGGACCAGCACCCACACGTGTGCAGTATGCCTTAAAGATACCGAATACCTCTCCAATCTTACGAGGAGCTACACCTAAACCAGTACATGCACCTGCACAGATTGTGTTAGACGAAGTCACAAATGGATATGAACCGAAATCAACATCCAACATGGTACCCTGAGCACCCTCTGCCAAAATGGTTTTTCCATCAGCCAAAAGGTCGTTCAAAACATGTTCACTATCGATAAAAGAATATTGTTTCAATTTTTCAACACCTTCCATCCACTCCTTCTCTATTGGAGCCAAGTCGTATTGGAAATCATAATGACTTAAAATCTCCTTATGACGAGCGATTGCCTTGTTGTATTTCTCTTCGAAGTCGCACAATAGGTCACCCACTCTAAGTCCGTTACGACTCACCTTATCGGTATAAGTAGGTCCGATACCTTTTCCTGTCGTACCGATTTTTGAGGAACCCTTAGCCGATTCGTAAGCGGCATCCAAAAGACGATGTGTAGGCAATATCAAATGTGCTTTTTTGGAGATGTATAATCTTTCGGTCAAGTCATGACCTGACTTTTCCAACTCCTCCACCTCTTTTTTAAACAAGGCGGGATCCAAGACAACACCATTACCAATCACATTAATCTTACCTCCTTGGAAAATTCCAGAAGGGATAGAGCGAAGTACATATTTCTGTCCTTCAAACTCCAATGTATGACCCGCATTAGGGCCTCCTTGGAAACGAGTCACAACGTCATAACCAGGAGTAAGGACATCTACGACCTTACCTTTTCCTTCGTCACCCCATTGCAAACCCAATAAAACGTCTACTTTCATATTGAACGGAATTAAGGGGATCCGTTAAAAGATCCCCTATTATACTAATTATTCAAAAGCACCCATACGAAGCATGCTAACTTCTTTCTCTGTCAAGAAGCGCCATTGACCACGTTTAAGGTTTTTCTTTGTCAATCCTGCGAAGTATACACGATCCAAACGGATAACACGATAACCGAAATGTTCAAAGATACGACGAACGATACGGTTTCTACCTGAATGAATCTCGATACCCACTTTTCTACCCTCTGGGTCATCCAAGATACTCAAATTGTCAGCTTTGATTTCTCCATCTTCCAATTCGATTCCAGATAACATTTGGTTGAAATGTTCTTGCTCCAAAGGTTTATCCAACACAAGTTGGTAAATCTTCTTCTTGTTATATTTTGGATGAGTCAACTTAGCGGACAAATCACCATCATTGGTCAACAACAACACACCCGTTGTGTTTCTATCCAAGCGACCTACTGGATAAATTCTTTCGCGGCAAGCGTTTTTAACCAAATCCATCACAGTAGTTTTTGCGTATGGATCATCGCTAGTTGTCACACAATCTTTAGGTTTGTTCAACAACAGATAAATTCTCTTATCAGGAGAAACCAACTGATCATTGATCATCACCTTATCACCACGCAAAATCTTAGCACCAAGTTCTGAAATGACAGTACCATTTACAGAGACAACGCCAGCTTGAATCAATTCATCTGCTTCACGACGAGAGCAGATACCAGCATTAGCCAAGAATTTATTCAAACGAATCTCCTCATTTGGATCTTCTACAATTGATTTATATTCAATTGGACGAGTGATGTTTGGACGATTGAAGTTTCCTCTATTCTGTTGATGACCGCGGTTATTATTGGCTTTTCCTCCAAAGTTATTAGGACGTCTGCCTCCACCTTGATTAAAGCCGCCACCGCGGTTGTTGTTATAACCACCGCCATGATTGTTATTATAGCCACCGCCACGATTGTTGTTATAGCCACCGCCTCGGTTGTTGTTATAGCCACCACGGTTGTTGTTATAGCCTCCGCCACGGTTGTCATAACCACCACGGTTGTTGTAACCACCACGGTTATCATAGCCACGATTATCATACTGACGACCTTCAGAACGACCTTGATAATTTTGATCATAAGAAGATGCATTGTTATTGTCGTCACCACCTTGAGGAGATGTTACATCATCAAAGTCAACTTCAAATTTGGATGCATTATTAAATTCTGGACCAAAATTTCTGTCGTAACCGCCATTGTTACCATAACCGCCATTGTTACCATAGCCACCGCCATTATTATAACCACGACCGCCACCATAACCACCACGGTTATTGTTGTAGCCACCACGATTGTACCCGTCTTGGTTGTAGTCATTGTTTCTAGGACGGAATGAACGATTACCCGAGTAATCTCCATTCTGTGAGAATTTTGTAGCTTCGCCAACGCGCTTACGAGGTCTGCGCTGAGCATCACCTGCAGGACGATTTAATTTGTTGTCTGCTGTAAAGTTTGGGTTAAAGCTTTTTCTTGTGGATTGAGTTTCCTCTCCACCATCTGCATTGTAGTTCCTCCCGGAATCTTCTTGCCAGTCTTCATCAAAAGGTTTCATACTTTCAAAAAAATTATTAAATAAGATTTATTATATATTAATTTTGGGAGATCATAAAAAATCTCCCCTTTTCTAATTCATTATTCCACAGAGTCTTCCATCATTTTTATCTGCTCCTTCAACAATTCTCTCTCCTTTTTCAATTTTTGAATCTTATTCTCCAACTCTTTAATCAAGGAAGAATTTTTCGAAGAAGAAGAGAAGAATCCAATGTTATTCTCATAAGTAGCGATTTCACGATCTATCGTCTCATATTGACGCAACAACTTCTTTCTTTCCACAAAGAAAAGTTTTTGTTGTCCTTTTTCCGTCATTTCTTGCAAATTGGACTTAAAGGCATCCATTCTTCTTGCCGCATGATCTAAATTCAACTTGTCGAATTTCTCATCAATTGCCGCCTTATATGCTTTATACAACTTATCCTTATCTTTAAACGGAACATGACCCACTTCATTCCACTGTGCGATTAAAGCCTTCAAATCTGCGTATGACTTGTTGGAATCCTCACCAATCTCCAAGTTCTTAATCTGCTCAATCAGACTCTTTTTCTGCTTTAAATTTTCCTCTTGTTCCGACTTCTGGCTCTTTGCCTCCATATTCTTCTGTTGGAAGAAATAATCACATGCGGATACAAATCTATTCCAAACAACATCTGATTGTTTTTTAGGAACCGGGCCTATTGTCTTCCAATCCTTTTGCAATTGTACCAACACATCCGAAGTCTGCTTCCAATCTTTACTATCTTTTAAAGCTTCAGCCTTCTCGCACAATGCTATTTTCTTATTCAAATTGGCCACCAACTGCTCTTTTGCACTCTTGAAAAAGAGATTCTTAGCCTTGAAGAAGTTATCACATGCGGTTCTAAAACGTTCATATATAGCCACATTGTCCTTCTTTGGAGCGAATCCTATCGTCTTCCACTCCTCTTGAACAGCAATAATTTCATCCGATTTCTCTTGCCACTCCTTATATGTATTGAAAGCTGTCAAATCGATCGACTCCAACTTCTCGCACAATGCTTTCTTCTTCTCCAAATTTTCTTGCTCTGCACTTCTCAACTGATCAAAATGATCATGATGTCTTTTGTTAACAACCGTAGATGCCTCCTTAAAACGATTCCAAATAGCCTCTCGGTTTTCTCGAGACACTGGTCCAATCTCTCTCCACTCATCATGCAATGATTGTAATTTGCGGAATGCAACAAGCACATCTTTCTCCTCTGCCAATTTCTCTGCTTGCTCACACAAAGAAGTCTTCAATTCTAAATTCTTTCTGAAATCATAATCACGCAACTCGTTATTGATCTTTAAATCATCATAGAAGTTCTCTACATATAATTGATAGGTCTTCCATAACGAGTTCACCTCAGATGCAGGCACTGGGCCAACCTCTTTCCACTCTTGTTGCAACTTCTTCAATTGAGGTAATTTCACACCAAAATCCTCATCCGAATCCAACAAGTTTTTTATATTTTCAAGTATCTGCTTCTTCTGTGCCAGGCATTGCTGTTTTTCAGCCTCTGCACGAGCCAATTCAGACGCTCTTTTTTCTTTGTACTTTGTAAGTATTTCACGCAACTCCTCCTCTAATGGATTCACAGGCGCAGAGAAATCTTCCTTCTTGCCACCTTCTTCGATGAATTTTTGGAAAAGTTCGTCATTCTTTGCTTTCAACTTACGATAGAAATTATGCTTAATAGCATCCATATTTCCCTTTATCGAAGCATACGTCTCTGGATTACTTGCCATCAACTCTTTTGCAGCCTCAACCAACTGCCCCTCCGTAAACTCACTATAGTTCACAGATGGCTCCTCTTCCACCTCGTCTACTTCTGACAAATCAGCTTGTATATCATCTTTCTTTTCTTCTATGTTTTCATCAAAAGCAGGTGTCTGAATAGTATTGTTTTCCCCACTTATCTCCTTATTATCCTGAGAATTCAACTGTTCTTGCATACTCTACAAATCTATAAGCATTAATATTCCTCATAAGGTTGTCATTCCGACAACGTTGGCAAATTTAATGAAAAACATTTACAAATAAGCCTTCAAGCCACAAAAAAAAATCTTTTTTTTTAGAAATTCAATCTTCCACCATATTATTTGTATTTTTGCCATCTGAAATTTTTATTGTCATTATGGATATTGCCCTATATATCATCAGTGCCATCCTGCTCATAATCGGATTCGTCGGATGCATCGTTCCTGTGTTACCAGGAACGCCCCTGGCCCTTATCGGACTCATCCTGCTCCACTTCACCGATGCCATCGACTTCACCACTGCTCAATTTGTCACTTACATACTTCTTACTATCGTTGCACAAGTGACCGACTACATATTCCCCATTTGGTTCACAAAAAAATTCGGAGGAAGCAAATGGGGCATGTGGGGTAGCACAGCGGGATTGATCATTGGACTCTTTTTTGGTCCTATAGGCATCATCGTCGGTCCTATCATTGGTGCATTCGTGGGTGAAGTATTATCTGGGAAAGAATTCAATATAGCCATCAAGGCAGCCATCGGCTCTTTTATCGGGTTCTTAACCAACACCGGACTAAAATTAATCGTCTGCGGATATTTCATTTGGTCCTACTTCCATCATGTATGGGGATAAACATCCAAAGGCAACCAACAAGTTTCTTTTACATGACAACTTTATCAAATATGATTATAAACATGAAAGCAAATTTTTCAAAAAAGAATTCCATGAAGTCATTTTTCTTAATGACTGCTCTATGGTTGTTCAGTACGCAACTATTTGCCGGTTGGACATTATCTGATGGCGTATTAACCATTTCAAGCAACGCCGATTTCACTCTTAACGATCAGCAACAATATCCCTGGAGTGAAAGAAAAATCGAAATCACCAAAATCGTATTGGAAAATGGTGTCACAAGCATCGCGAAAAGAGCATTCGCTCGATGTGAATATTTGGAGTCAGTTGTCCTTCCTGCATCTGTAACAAAGATAGACACTTCTGCATTTGCCGGTTGCATTAGTCTAACAAGCATTAAATTACCTGCGAATCTGACCACAATTGGCAAAAGCGCCTTCTTAGGATGCGAGAGTTTGAAAACTATCACGATTCCGCAATCCATCTCTAAAATTGAAAAAAGTGCTTTTGCTTTATGCATAAGCCTCAACAACATCAAATTGCCGAATTCGCTTCAATCGATTGATTCTGCCGCCTTTTCAGGATGTAAAAGTTTGAAAAGCATTATCCTTCCCAACTCCATAAAAAGCATTGGAAAGGCTGCTTTCGCAGATTGTAGTGAACTTAATACCATTAAATTACCTACTTCAATCTCTCAGATAGACTCACTCACATTCTCATTCTGCAGTGCACTTTCGTCTATCAAACTTCCGGCTTCTCTTACGACAATTCAGACGAAAGCATTCGTCGGATGTGAAAGTCTAAAGACAATCAGCATCCCAGCTTCCGTCAAAAAGATTGGTGCCTACGCGTTCCAAGATTGCAGCAAACTGACATCTGTGAACATTCCTGATATCATCACTGAGATTGATTCTTTCGTATTCAGCGGATGCGACGACTTATCAACCATAAAATTACCTGCTACCGTAACAAAGATTGGAGCAAATGCCTTCAACGGATGTAGCAACTTAAAAGAGTTTACTATTCCAGGGAAAGTCACTTCCATCGGTGCTTTCGCATTTAGCAACTGTAGCAAATTGACTACGATCGAAATTCCTGAGTCAGTCACTTCCATTGGTGCTTTTGCTTTTCAAATGTGCAAAAGTTTAAAATCTCTCAAGTTATCTAAGAATGCCGCTATTAATCAAAATACATTCTTCAGCTGTAATCGCTTGAAAAACGTAAAATTTGGCGATGTTAGTTGCACATTGATATCTGAAGAGGCTCAAGGTTCCGCACATGTCAAGGAGATAAAAACAGGCGATGCTACTTCTATCGTTATCTCCGTCATTGAATATGACGGATATAAATTCGATAAATGGGATGATGGAGACACAAATATGACAAGAGAATTGCCATTCACCTCAGACATTGTAAAAGCTGCCAGCTTCAAACAAGCCGAAGCTCCTGCACAAGAAGGTGTCTTGACTGAATAACAAATACGTATAACAACAAAGAAATCCCCATGTGAAGGTGTTCGCATGGGGATTTTTATTGGGCATTCCCTGTTCTCTTTCTGAGAACTCAAAAGAAGCACAGTGTGATTATTTCACCACTTTGATACTCATCTTAATATCATTTTCCGGACGATCTCCAGGT
>CACZUS010000027.1:27423-72747 GCA_902784425.1 uncultured Bacteroidales bacterium | reverse complement strand
TTTCATTTAATAAATCATTCCAACAATCCAGACTGGCAATTTCTTTCCAATTGGGAATTCCATAGAATCGGCAAGGATATAGGAATTAGGGATGTCGGCAACATATAAAATCGTTTACCGTAATAACCAAAAATATATCAAAAAAGGTTACTTGACTAACCGATATTTTACAAAAATCGTTTATCAGACTAACCGTTTTTGGGTTTGTGTGAACATCTGCTCCCTTTTTCTTCTGTTTTTAGGGTGTTTTTGTTAACTTTGAAAGGTCATTTCAGAATGATCTTTCTTAATTGGTGAATTAGGGTTCTGCCAATTATTGAAAAAAAACCTTTCTTAATTGGTGAATTAGGGTTCTGCCAATTATTGAAAAAAAACATATAGAACTCTCCTTAAAATTTAAAAAGAAAAAGATGAATAAGATGAAAAGTCTAATACTCTCTTGCTTGAGTATGATGTTGTGTATGACCATTTCCGCACAAACAGTTTCTTTCGTGCCTAATTGGAAAAAGGGTGATAAGGCTTCGTTCTATTACGAGAAGAAAGAAACAGATAAAACAGGTGATGAGACATTGAATGTTAAAACTACGTTTGTATTAAATCTAAAGGTAGTGAACAAAGATGCAAATGGTTATACTATAAATGCATCTTTTGAGGATCCGAAAATAACGCCTGGTTCGGAAGAGGAAAATGCTCTACTATTAAAAAAATACAAGGTCTCGTTTGACTACAAACTAGATGCAACAGGTAAATTGATCGGTTTTGCCGATTCTACCAAGGTGATCGCCGAAATAAAGAAACTATATAAAATGAGTGATTCGGATGACTCAATGGTCAGTTTTTTATATGGACTTATAGGAGCACTGTCACCTGAGATTTATTTATCTGAATTAATGGAGGAAGTTGTTTATATTCACGCACTGAATGAAATAAATCTGGAGTCTAAAAAAAACGTTGAGATAAAAAAAGAAAAAAGAATTGCACTCAGTGCATACTATAAAGCATTAGACATTCCCTCAACGTATAAATACACACTTGAATCTGTAAAAAAGAATATAACTAATGTGAAATGTTCAACCATTTTGACAAATGAAGATATAAAGACAGCATACATTGAAGATGGAATTAAAACAACATCAAGTATACTGGATGATCCATATATTTTTCAAGATGAGGATTACGAAGATAGACTCAAAACGCTCATTCAGGAACGAAGAGCCGAATATGAAGAAGAATATAAAGAATCCTATGATTTGAATATCACCGACACATTCAACTATTCATTTGACAATTCTTCCAAATGGTTAAACTCATTGAGTGCAACCTATACAACTAAAGGAAAGAAAGAAGGTAAAGATGTTAGTGACATCACTGAAATTACGATTTCAAAGAAATAATTTCTTTGAAATCGTAAAAAATATTTTATTTGTTTATCTCAAAATGACTCTTTTTTATTGGTGGTTGGAGTTCTGCCAATATTATAGAAAAAGATTATATTGAACTCTCCTTAAAATTTTAAAAGAAAAAAATGAATAAGATGAAAAGTCTAATACTCTCTTGCTTGAGTATGATGTTGTGTATGACCATTTCTGCACAAACAGTTTCTTTGGTGCCTAATTGGAACAAGGGTGACAAAGTCTCCTTCAATTACGAACAAAAAGAAGCAAAAAAATCAGGTGGTGAAGCATCGAATGTGGTAACTTCGCTTGTAATAAATCTGAAGGTGGTAAACAAAGATGCGAATGGATATACGATGAATGCCTCTTTTGCCAATCCTAAGCAGACTGGTGCGGACGAGATGACTGCAGCTCTATTTAAAATATACGACGGACTATCGTTTGACTACAAATTGGATGCAACAGGTAAACTGATCGGTTTTGCCGACTCTGCCAAGGTTCTTGCCGAAATGACGGAAATCTATAAAAAACTTATGAAGGACTATCCTATACTTGCTCTTGGACTTGGACTTATGGGAGACTCCTCATCGGATGTATATTTGGCAGGGTTATTGGATGAAGTTGCTTATATTCACTCTCTGAATGGTATGACTTTAGAGACTAATAAAACTGCCGAGATAAAAGGGAACAAAACCACATCATTTGGATTTGACGTTCCCGCTTCGTACAAATACACACTTGAATCAGTAAAAGGGAATATTGCCAATGTGAGTTGTTCTTCCCTATTAAAAAATGAAGATATAATGCCTGCATTCATTGAATTTGGAATTCAAATAGCATCAAATGTGATGAAGAGTCTTTCATCTATGTTGCAAGAGGAAGGAAGTAAAGATAAAGTTGACATGGACAATATAATTCAGCAACAACGAGGTGAAATCGAGAAAAAATACAAAGAAACCTTTGACTTGAACATGACCGACAACTTCAACTATTCATTTGACAATACTTCCAAATGGATTACCTCTCTCAGTGGAATCAAAACAATCAAAGGAAAGGCAGAGAACAACGCTGTCAACGTCGTCACTGAAATTAAAATCACAAAGAAATGATAAGTCAATCGATTGATGTGTGATTATGAGTAAACAAGATTATAAATTACAGAATGAGCAGTACTTTGAGAAGCTTCGCTCGTCTGAGGATGTCAAAGAGCTACGAGGAGGCATCTTGTATAAAGTTATTGAAGAAGGAACCGGCGAGGGTGTAGTAAATCCTCGAAGTGTGGTGACATGTCATTACAAAGGTTCCTTAATCAATGGAAGGGTGTTTGATAATTCATATGCCAGGAAATGTCCGGAAGCCTTTCGTGTGAATAGTTTAATCAGTGGTTTTCAGATCGCATTGGTAAACATGCACATTGGAGATCATTGGTTGGTATATATTCCTGCAGACAAAGGATATGGGGCCATGAAGGCGGGTGATATTCCTGCTAATTCCACATTGATATTCGAAATCGAGCTGATATCGGTCTGCTAATCCTTTATATTAACTATACAATTAGTTCATTCATCATAACAAAAAAGAGACGATGTTCACATCGCCTCTTTTTTTGTATGTTTCAAACTTTAAGCTTCTCCCGAACCAGACAAATTGATAGGGAATGGAGGATTAAAGTTTATATCAGAACGTTTCACCGTACCAAATTGGTTTTCAAACTTTTCCATATTTTCTTCCAACGCATGTAACAAGCGTTTTGCGTGTTCTGGTGTAAGAATAATTCTAGACTTCACCTTTGCCTTATTAGAGTTTGGCATGATGCGAAGGAAATCCAACACAAATTCAGATGAAGAATGAGAGATAATGGCCATATTGGAATAGACCCCTTCTGCCACCTCTTCAGTCAGTTCTACACTGATTTGGTTTTTAATCTTATTTTTTTCTTCGTTATCTTGCATAGCAGTATTGATTTAAACGACAAAGGAAACCGACCCATGTCGATTTCCTTCATCTCTATTTAACCTGATTGAAAATTCAATTATTCTTCAACGCTACCTCTACGAGGAACATTGATTAAACCTTCCATCTCCTCCTTTGATCCAACGATTAGGCGATCGAATTCTCTTTGTCCAGTACCTGCAGGGATCAAGTGACCACAGATCACATTCTCCTTCATACCTTCCAAATTATCCACTTTCGCTCTAATAGCAGCATCATTCAACACTTTAGTTGTTTCCTGGAATGAAGCAGCCGACATGAAGCTTGTTGTCTGCAATGCAGCACGAGTGATACCTTGCAATATCTGAGAAGAAATAGCAGGAACGGCATCTCTTGTTTCAACCAACTTCAAATCCTTACGTTTCAAAGCACTGTTCTCATCACGCAATTTACGAGCTGTTACAATCTGACCTGGTTTCAACACTTCAGAGTCACCAGCATCGATAACGACCTTCTTACCGAAGATACGATCATTCTCTTCCATGAACTCTAACTTGTCAACCATCTCTTTCTCCAAGAAGTGTGTATCACCAGCATCCTCGATTTCAACCTTACGCATCATCTGACGTACGATTACCTCGAAGTGCTTATCGTTGATCTTCACACCCTGAAGACGATAGACATCTTGTACTTCGTTTACGATATATTCTTGAACAGCGGTTGGACCCATAATAGCCAAGATATCAGATGGAGTGATTGCACCATCAGAAAGAGGTGTACCAGCACGCACGTAGTCGTTCTCCTGTACCAATATCTGTTTTGACAATGGAACCAAGTATTTCTTTTCGTCGCCTGTTTTAGAAGTGATGACGATTTCACGGTTACCACGTTTTACCTTACCGAATGTAACCTCACCATCGATTTCAGAAACAACTGCTGGGTTGGAAGGGTTACGTGCCTCGAACAACTCGGTAACACGAGGAAGACCTCCCGTGATATCTCCCGCACTACCAACAGCACGAGGGATCTTAACCAACAACTGACCAGGACGAACATCTTCATCATCATCCACTGTAACGTGTGCACCCACAGGCAAACTGTAAGTCTTAATGATGTTACCGTGTTTGTCAACAATATGCGCTTCTGGAACTTTGGTCTTATCCTTAGACTCAATGATGATCTTTTCACGCAAACCTGTCGTCTCATCCGATTCAGTTTTATATGTTACATTTTCAATAACATTTTCAAACTTGATCTTACCTTGAACCTCGATTACGATAACTGCGTTGAATGGGTCCCATTCACAAATACGATCACCCTTCTTAACTGTAGAACCATTCTCAACGAACAATTTAGCACCATAAGGGATATTCGCATTGGTCAATGTAATCTTAGTATTAGGATCGATGATTTTCAACTCAGCCAAACGACCTACAACCACCTGAACTGGTTTGTTATCTTCGTCTACTGAATCGATTGTACGCAACTCATCGATTTCAACGATACCTTCATATTTAGAAGTAATACCTGAATTAGCAGCGATATTTCCGGCAACACCACCGACGTGGAACGTACGCAATGTCAACTGAGTACCTGGCTCACCGATTGACTGAGCAGCGATGACACCGACAGCCTCACCTTTCTGAACCAAACGTCCAGTAGCCAAGTTACGACCATAACATTTTGCACATACACCCTTCTTAGACTCACAAGTCAATACAGAACGGATCTCCACACGCTCGATAGGAGAATCTTGGATGATTTGAGCAGCATCCTCACGAATCTCTTCACCAGAGCGAACGATGATTTCACCTGTCAATGGATGTTGGATATCATGTACAGAAACACGACCTAAGATTCTTTCGTACAAAGAAGCAACCACCTCTTCGTTGTTCTTCAACTCTGTACATACCAAACCACGAAGTGTACCGCAGTCTTCCTCGTTGATGATCACATCGTGAGAAACGTCAACCAAACGACGAGTCAAGTAACCTGCATCGGCAGTCTTCAAAGCGGTATCGGCCAAACCTTTACGAGCACCGTGCGTAGAGATGAAGTACTCCAACACTGACAATCCCTCTTTAAAGTTAGACAAGATTGGGTTTTCAATAATCTGACCACCTTCAGCACCAGACTTTTGAGGTTTTGCCATCAAACCACGCATACCAGACAACTGACGAATCTGCTCTTTAGATCCACGGGCTCCAGAATCCAACATCATGTATACTGAGTTAAATCCTTGGTCATCTGATGAAATAGTCTTCATCAAGATATTAGCCAAATCAGCGTTGATGTGCGTCCAAATATCGATAATCTGGTTATAACGTTCGTTGTATGTAATGAATCCCATGTTATAGTTGTTCATCACCTCTTCAACTTCAGCATAACCTCTTTGTACCAATTCCTCTTTCTCCTTAGGGATAATCACGTTCTCCAAGTTAAATGACAAGCATCCCTTGAATGCCATGTAGTATCCTAAGTTCTTAATATCATCCAAGAATTGAGCTGTACGAGCCACACCACAAACTTTGATTACATTGCTGATGATTTCACGAAGAGATTTCTTCGTAATCAACGTATTAACATAACCAACCTCTTGTGGTACGTTTTGGTTGAATTTCAAACGACCAACCGTTGTTTCAACCATCGTATCAACCAACTCACCTTTATCATTCAAATCTTTTACAATCACCTTGATAGGAGCATGCAAAGCAACCTTACCTTCGTTGTAAGCGATTTCAGCCTCTTCAACACCGTAGAAGATCAAGCCTTCACCGAGTGCACCTTTACGAGGTTTGGTGATGTAGTAAAGACCAAGCACCATATCCTGAGAAGGCACTGTGATAGGAGAACCATTTGCAGGGTTAAGGATGTTATGAGAAGCCAACATCAACATTTGAGCCTCCAAAACTGCCTCATTACCCAATGGCAAGTGAACAGCCATCTGGTCACCATCGAAGTCGGCATTGAACGCCGTACAAGCCAATGGGTGAAGTTGAATAGCTTTTCCCTCTATCATCTTTGGTTGGAATGCTTGGATACCCAAACGGTGCAATGTAGGGGCACGGTTCAAGAGGACTGGATGTCCTTTCATTACATATTCCAAGATATCCCAAACTACAGGATCTTTACGATCAACAATTTTCTTTGCAGACTTAACCGTCTTTACAATACCACGTTCAATCAACTTACGGATAACAAATGGTTTGTAAAGCTCTGCCGCCATATCCTTAGGAAGACCACACTCGTGCATCTTCAACTCAGGACCAACGACGATTACGGAACGTGCAGAATAGTCAACACGTTTACCTAACAAGTTCTGACGGAAACGTCCTTGCTTACCTTTCAAGGAGTCTGACAAAGACTTCAATGGACGGTTAGCATCTGTCTTAACGGCGCTTGACTTACGAGAGTTGTCGAACAATGAGTCAACAGCCTCTTGCAACATACGTTTTTCATTACGTAAGATAACTTCAGGCGCTTTTATCTCGATCAATCGTTTCAAACGGTTATTACGGATAATAACACGACGATACAAATCATTCAAATCGGAAGTGGCGAAACGACCACCATCCAATGGAACCAACGGACGTAATTCAGGAGGAATAACTGGAACAACCTTAACGATCATCCACTCAGGTTTATTCTTTCCGTTAGATGCTCTGAAAGCCTCTACTACTTGAAGACGTTTCAAAGCCTCTGTCTTACGTTGTTGAGAAGATTCTTGTCCAGCCTTGTTACGAAGATCGTATGACAAAGAGTCTAAGTCGATTCTCTGAAGCATGTCATAAACAGCCTCAGCACCCATCTTAGCGATAAACTTGTTTGGATCACTATCATCCAAGTTTTGATTCTCCTTTGGAAGAGAATCAATAATATCCAAGTATTCTTCCTCTGTCAACAAATCTTGCTCTTGAATACCATCAGCCTCTTTGATACCTGGTTGGATAACAACGTATCTTTCATAGTAGATAACAGCGTCCAACTTCTTAGTTGGCATACCCAAAAGGTAACCTATCTTATTAGGCAAAGAGCGGAAATACCAGATATGAGCAACTGGCACAACCAATTGAATGTGACCCATACGTTCACGACGTACCTTTTTCTCAGTCACCTCAACACCACAACGGTCGCACACGATGTTCTTGTAACGAATGCGTTTGTACTTACCGCAATGGCACTCATAATCTTTTACTGGACCAAAGACACGCTCACAGAACAAACCGTCACGCTCTGGTTTATACGTTCTATAATTGATGGTTTCTGGTTTCAAAACCTCTCCTCTAGACATTGACAAAATCTCTTCTGGAGAAGCCAAACCTATAGAGATCTTCGTGAAGGCGCTCTTTACTTTATTATCGTTTCTAAAACCCATTTTTGTACTAAATAAAAATGAACATTAATCGAGTTTAACACTTAATCCTAAACCTCTCAACTCGTGTAACAACACATTCAAAGATTCAGGAATACCAGCAGGCGGCATTGGTTCGCCCTTAACAATAGCCTCGTATGCACGAGCACGACCCATAACATCATCAGACTTAACAGTCAAAATCTCTTGAAGAATATGAGATGCACCGAATGCTTCCAATGCCCAAACCTCCATCTCTCCGAAACGTTGACCACCAAACTGAGCCTTACCTCCTAATGGTTGTTGTGTAATCAAGGAGTAAGGACCGATAGAACGAGCATGCATCTTATCGTCAACCATGTGACCCAACTTCAACATATAGATAACACCCACTGTTGCTGGTTGGTCGAAGCGCTCTCCTGTTCCACCATCGAACAAATATGTCTTACCATAACGAGGAAGTCCTGCCTTATCTGTCCACTCATTCAAATCATCCAATGAAGCACCATCGAAGATAGGGGTTGCAAATTTAACACCCAACTTCATTCCTGCATGTCCAAGTACTGTCTCGAAGATCTGTCCCAAGTTCATACGAGAAGGCACACCTAACGGATTCAAAACGATATCAACTGGCGTTCCATCTTCCAAGAATGGCATATCCTCTTGACGAACGATACGTGATACGATACCCTTGTTACCGTGACGACCTGCCATCTTATCACCCACACGAATCTTACGCTTCTTAGCAATGTATACTTTCACCAATTGAACAATTCCTGAAGGAAGCTCATCACCAATTGTGATGTTAAACTTCTTTCTCTTCAATTCTGCATCGTATTCTTTATATTTTCTGATATAATTCATGATCAAATCATGAATCAAACCATTCTTATAAGTATCTGAAGTCCACTTTGTCAACTGTACTTCCATGTAGTTGATCTCTTCCAAAGCTTTCTTAGTGAACTTAGCACCCTTAGCGATGATGTCAGCGCCTAAGAAATCCTTTACACCTTGAGAAGTCTTGCCATTGGTAAGAGTCATCAACTTATCAATCAAGATAGCTTTCAATGCCATCTCTTTCTCTTCGAACTCAGCATCCAACTTTTCAAGAACCAACTTGTCAGACATACGAGACTTGCGTGTCTTCATTGCTTTAGAGAACAACTTCTTGTCAACAACGACACCACGCAAAGAAGGATTAGCCTTCAAGGAAGCATCTTTCACATCACCAGCCTTATCACCAAAGATTGCTCTCAACAACTTCTCTTCTGGAGAAGGGTCAGATTCACCCTTAGGAGTGATCTTACCAATCAAGATGTCACCAGACTCAACGAAAGCACCTACACGAATAACACCGTTCTCGTCCAAGTTTCTCGTTGCATCCTCACTGACATTAGGAATATCAGAAGTCAACTCCTCCATACCACGTTTTGTTTCACGAACCTCCAATTGGTATTCGTCAACGTGTACGGAAGTAAAGATATCATATTTACAAACCTTCTCATTGATAACAATAGCATCCTCGTAGTTGTAACCCTTCCAAGGCATGAATGCCACCAACAAGTTCTTACCGATTGCCAACTCACCATCTTGAGTAGAGTAACCTTCTGTCATAATCTGACCTTTAGTCACTCTCTGACCACAAGTCACGATAGGGCGAAGGTCGATGGTAGTACTTTGGTTTGTTTTTCTGAACTTAGGGATGATGTATTCCTTCAAAGAAGGTTCGAAGCTAACGAACTCCTCATCCTCCGTTCTGTCATATCTAACTTTAATAACACTTGCATCAACAAATTCTACAACGCCATCACCTTCAGCAGCGATTTGAGTACGAGAGTCGCGAACCAACTGACGCTCGATACCCGTACCTACGATAGGAGACTCACAACGCAACAAAGGAACTGCCTGGCGCATCATGTTAGATCCCATCAATGCACGGTTAGCATCATCATGCTCCAAGAAAGGAATCAAGGAAGCAGCAATAGAAGCGATCTGTTGAGGAGCCACATCCATCAAATCCAACTCTTTAGGATCCAAGATAGGGAAGTCAGCTTCCTTACGACATTTTACTTTATCAACCAAGAAGTTTCCTTGCTCATCCAATGGAGCGTTTCCCTGAGCGATGGTCTTACCCTCTTCTTCCTCAGCTGTCATATACTTGATACCGTTCTCAGAGACATCAACCTTACCATCCTTAACGATACGATAAGGAGTTTCGATAAATCCGAGATCATTAATCTTAGCATATACGCACAAAGAGGAGATCAAACCGATATTAGGACCTTCTGGAGTCTCAATAGGGCAAAGACGACCATAGTGAGTATAGTGAACGTCACGCACCTCAAATCCAGCTCTCTCACGAGAAAGACCACCAGGACCGAGGGCAGACAAACGACGTTTATGAGTAATTTCAGCCAATGGGTTTGTTTGATCCATGAACTGAGAAAGAGCGTTCGTTCCGAAGAATGAGTTGATAACAGAAGAGATTGTCTTCGCGTTGATCAATTCAGTTGGAGAGAACACTTCATTATCGCGGATGTTCATACGTTCGCGGATTGTACGAGCCATACGAGCCAATCCGACACCGAACTGGTTGTAAAGTTGTTCACCCACTGTACGAACACGACGGTTGCTTAAGTGGTCGATATCATCTACATCAGCTTTAGAGTTGATCAATTCGATCAAGTACTTGATGATTTCGATAATATCTTCCTTGGTCAAAACGCGAACGTCCATGTCGGTAGACAGATTCAACTTTTTGTTGATTCTGTAACGACCTACATCACCTAAATCATAACGTTTTTCAGAGAAGAAAAGACCAGAAATGATTTCGCGAGCTGCATTTTCATCAGCAGGCTCAGCGCTACGCATTTGACGATATATATAATATACAGCCTCCTTTTCAGAGTTAGTAGGGTCCTTTTGCAAAGTGTTATAGATGATACTATAATCAGAAAGGTTAGGATCCTCTTTATGAAGAAGGATAGTCTGTACTCCCGAATCCAAAATATCTTGAATGTTGTCTTTATCCAACACTGTTTCACGGTCGATGATGACCTCAGTACGTTCGATAGAAACAACTTCACCAGTATCTTCGTCGACGAAATCCTCCACCCAAGTTTTCAAAACACGAGCAGCTAATTTACGACCTTCTACTTTTTTCAATCCAGTTTTGGTTACTTTCACCTCTTCGGAAAGGCCAAAAATTTCAAGAATATCTTTATCGCTTTCAAAACCGATAGCACGTAACAAGGTAGTTACCGGTAATTTCTTTTTACGATCGATGTAAGCATACATGACATTACTGATATCAGTAGCAAACTCGATCCAAGAACCTTTAAAAGGAATAATACGAGCAGAATACAATTTTGTACCGTTAGCGTGCATACTCTGACCGAAGAAAACGCCAGGAGATCTATGCAACTGAGAAACGACAACGCGTTCTGCACCGTTAATAACGAAAGTTCCTTTATCCGTCATATAAGGGATGGTACCCAAATAGACATCTTGGATAATTGTCTCAAAATCCTCATGGTCAGGATCTGTACAATATAATTTTAATTTAGCCTTCAGAGGAACACTATATGTCAAGCCTCTTTCAATACACTCATCGATGGTGTACTTAGAAGGGTCGATATAGTAATCTAAGAACTCAAGGACGAAATTATTACGAGTATCCGCGATTGGAAAATTTTCCGCGAACACTTTAAACATGCCATCATTCTTACGTTGCTCTGGTGGCGTATCGAGTTGGAAAAAATCTCTAAAAGACTTTAATTGCACCTCTAGGAAATCAGGATATTCCATCTGATTTCTGACAGATGCAAAGGTTACTCTTTGGTTTTTATTAATAGAAGACATTTATCTAAGAATATAATTAAGAACTTAAAAAAGATAACAGACACAAAAAGGTTTAGAACCTACACATAGGTTCTAAACCAAAAGTTCTGAATAACTCAGAGCTGTACAGTACTATTTAAGTTCAACTTCTGCTCCAGCATCTTCAAGTTGCTTCTTCAAGTCCTCAGCAGTTGCTTTGTCAACACCTTCCTTAATTGTACTTGGAGCTCCGTCAACCATGTCTTTAGCCTCTTTCAAGCCAAGACCAGTCAATTCTTTTACTAATTTAACGATAGCAAGCTTAGCTGCACCAGGGGATTTCAAAACTACATCGAAACTAGTTTTTTCCTCAGCAGCAGCTGCAGCAGGACCTGCAGCAACAGCTACAGCCACAGCAGCAGGCTCAATACCATACTCGTTCTTTAAAATATCAGCAAGTTCATTAACTTCTTTAACAGTTAAGTTAACTAATTGTTCTGCGAAAGCTTTTAAATCTGCCATTTTATTTTTGCTTTAATGTTTATAATCTGTTAATTAATTGTGTTTTATTCCGCTTCTTTCTCTGCTTTAGCTTGAAGACCGGAAATAATATTTCTCATAGGAGACTGTAACAAAGCAATAATGTCGCCAATAAGCTCATTTTTGCTTTTAATGCTTGCTAATACATCAAGTTGGTCAGCTCCAACATAGAAACCTTCTTCAACGTAAGCAGCTTTCAAAGTTGGTTTTCCCAATTTATTTCCCTTGCTGAACTCTTTGATAAGTTTAGCAGGAGCATTTCCTGTATTAGACAACATTAGAGCGGTTGGACCCTCAAGAGCACTATAAAGTTGTGAAAAGTCGCCCTCTTTTTTCTCAAGAGCCTTTTTCAACAAAGTGTTCTTAACTACCACCAACTTAACATCCTTATTGAAGCAAGCACGTCTGATATCACTTGTCAAGTCTGCAGTTAATCCAGCAGCATCAGCAATATAGAAATGACTATAATCATTCAAGCCGGCAAGTATCTGATCTATAATAACGCTTTTATCTTCCTTTTTCATGTTTCTCTAAATATTAAATTAATCTACTTGTTTAGGGTCAACTTTAATACCCGGACTCATAGTACTTGAAAGATAAATACTCTTCACATACTCACCTTTAGAAGTAGTAGGTTTTAGCTTAATCAAAGTATCGATGAAAGTTTTTGCATTTTCGCAGATTGCATCAGCGGTGAAAGAAACTTTACCGATAGATGTATGAACGATACCAAACTTATCAACTTTGAAATCAATTTTACCTTGCTTAACTTCACGAACAGCTTTTCCAACTTCATTAGTAACAGTACCACTCTTAGGGTTTGGCATCAAACCACGAGGACCTAACACACGACCCAAAGCACCAATTTTACCCATGATAGAAGGCATAGTGATAATTACATCCACGTCTGTCCAACCACCTTTGATCTTTTCGATGTATTCATCAAGACCAACATAGTCAGCTCCTGCAGCCTTAGCATCAGCTTCAGCATCTGGAGTACACAAAGCCAAAACGCGAACAGTCTTTCCTGTACCATTAGGCAAAGAAACGACGCCACGTACCATTTGGTTTGCTTTACGAGGATCAACACCTAGACGGACATCAACATCAACAGAAGCGTCAAACTTAGTTGTAGTTAATTCCTTAACTAAAGCTGAAGCCTCTTTTAAAGAGTAAGATTTCCCTGCTTCAATCTTCTCTAAAGCTAACTTTTGATTTTTAGTAAGTTTACTCATTTCAATTGAAGTGTTAATTAATTATTTTTTGGGAATTCCCCTTTAACAGTGATACCCATACTTCTTGCTGTACCAGCAACCATAGTCATAGCCGACTCAATAGTAAAGCAATTCAAATCTTGCATTTTGTCTTGAGCGATGGTTTTAACTTGATCCCAAGTAATTTCAGCAACTTTTTTACGATTAGGCTCTGCAGAACCACTCTTTTGCTTAGAGATTTCTAGCAATTGAACGGCAACTGGAGGAGTCTTAACGACAAAATCAAAAGACTTATCTGCATAAAAAGTGATAACAACTGGTAATACTTTTCCAGCTTTATCCTGGGTTCTGGCATTAAACTGCTTGCAAAAATCCATGATGTTGATTCCCTTAGAACCTAATGCAGGTCCTACTGGAGGTGACGGATTAGCAGCGCCTCCCTTTATCTGCAATTTGATAAATCCAGCAACTTCTTTAGCCATTTTGTTTTTGATTAAAAATAATTATTATACACGAAAAAATGACCCAGAGGATCATTCCTTTTCCACTTGTAAAAATCCTAGTTCCAAAGGTGTTTCTCTTCCGAAGATTTTCACCTTTACTTTGAGTTTCTTACGTTCGTCGTTGACCTCTTCAACAATTCCTCTGAAACCGCTGAATGGTCCGAAAGTAACCTTAACAGTCTCTCCAACAGAGAATGAGATTGCAACATTTCCTTCCGGATCTTGCAACTCTTCCACCTTACCCAAGATACGCATCACTTCACTTTGACGTAAAGGAACAGGTTCGTTGGACTTTTTGGAGCCATCTCCTAAAAATCCAATTACGTTAGGCATTTCTGAAAGGCGATGTTGAACTTCGCCAACCAGATTAGCCTCCACCAAAACATATCCAGGGAGGTAAGTTCTTTCCTTAGAAATCTTTTTTCCTGATTTACTAATTTGATAAACTCTCTCAGTTGGAATTAACACTTGAGAAACATAATGACCAAGGTCCGTCGTGTTCATCTCATTTTCGATGTACTCGCGCACCTTGTTTTCTTTTCCACTAATGGCACGTAGCACGTACCATTTTTTACCAGTCTCTGCCATGCTTTCCCTTTCTTTTATCGCAACAAATCATAGATAAACTCAATAACAACTTGGATAAGTTTGTCCATCGCAAAGATAACCAACGCAATTAGAAGGGAAGCTACAAGAACAACAACTGCGCTATTTGCTAAATCTCTTGCTGAAGGCCAAGTTACTTTGTTTACAAGTTCGTCGTACGAATCTTTTATGTAATCTACTACCTTACTCATGATTGTAAATATTAGCACGGAAGGAGAGGCTCGAACTCCCGACACCTGGTTTTGGAGACCAGTGCTCTACCAACTGAGCTACTCCCGTAAAAGATTCCCCAAGCATACACTCAGGGAATCATCATATCAATAATACAATGTATTAGTCAATGATCTTAGTGATTTGTCCAGAACCTACTGTTCTACCACCCTCACGGATAGCGAAACGAAGACCTTCGCTGCAAGCTACTGGGTAAATCAATTTTACTTGGATTTCCAAGTTATCACCTGGCATAACCATTTCAGTTCCTTCTGGCAAAGAGATTTCACCAGTTACATCCAAAGTACGGATGTAGAATTGAGGACGATAGTGGTTGTGGAATGGAGTGTGACGTCCACCTTCTTCTTTCTTCAAGATATAAACAGAAGCCTTGAACTCAGTGTGAGGAGTTACTTGACCTGGCTTACAAAGTACCATACCACGTTTGATTTGATCTTTGTCGATACCACGAAGCAACAAACCTACGTTATCACCAGCCTCTCCTTGATCCAACAATTTACGGAACATCTCAACACCAGTTACAGTAGATTTCATCTTCTCTGCACCCAAACCGATGATTTCAACCTCATCACCAACTTTGATGATACCAGTCTCAATACGTCCTGTTGCAACAGTACCACGACCAGTGATAGAGAATACGTCCTCAACTGGCATCAAGAATGGTTTATCAATATCACGCTTAGGAAGCTCGATCCAGCTATCAACTGCATCCATCAATTCCATGATTTTCTCTTCCCATTGAGGTTCACCGTTCAATGCACCTAGAGCAGATCCACGGATGAATGGAGTGTTATCAGCGTCAAACTCATAGAAACCTAACAATTCGCGCATTTCCATTTCAACCAAATCCAACATCTCAGGATCATCAACCATATCACATTTGTTCATGAATACAACCAAACGTGGTACGTTTACCTGACGAGCCAAAAGGATGTGCTCACGAGTTTGAGGCATTGGTCCATCAGTTGCAGCAACTACGATGATTGCACCATCCATCTGAGCAGCACCAGTTACCATGTTCTTTACATAGTCGGCGTGACCTGGACAGTCAACGTGTGCATAGTGACGATTTGCTGTTTGATACTCTACGTGAGAAGTATTGATTGTGATACCACGCTCTTTCTCTTCTGGTGCGTTATCGATTTGATCGAATGATTTTTGTTCAGAAAGACCTTTCTTTGCCAATACTGTAGTGATTGCAGCTGTCAAAGTAGTTTTACCGTGGTCTACGTGACCAATAGTACCGATATTTACGTGCGGTTTGGAACGGTCGAATTGTTCTTTTGCCATAATTTCTAATATTTTATTTAATTAATTAATATTTTTTCAATTTACATGAGCCGATGACGGGACTTGAACCCGTGACCTCTTCCTTACCAAGGAAGTGCTCTACCGCTGAGCTACATTGGCAATAGAGCGGAAAACGGGGTTCGAACCCGCGACCCTCAGCTTGGAAGGCTGATGCTCTACCAACTGAGCTACTTCCGCATGATAGAGTGGGTAGTGATGGATTCGAACCACCGAAGGCAAGAGCCAGCAGATTTACAGTCTGCCCCATTTGGCCACTCTGGTAACTACCCAACTTTTAAAATCAAAGATCTTCTCTTCTTTCGAGCCTCTTGTCGGATTCGAACCAACGACCCCGAGATTACAAATCACGTGCTCTGGCCAACTGAGCTAAAGAGGCGTTTTAAAAGCCGCTCCGAAAAATGCTTTTTCGAAACGGCTTGCAAATGTAGACATTATTTTTCTAACCTACAAATATTTTCCATTATTTTTTTAAGTCATTCGCTTTTTCTTTTGCCTTTTTAATGGAACGTATCATCGCATCCATCGCATTGTCAAATGCCTCCTCAAATGAATCTGCAATCTTGGTTACCACCAACTCATTATTCGGCATCAACACTTTCAACATCACCTCCTTATTATCTGATACCTCTGGTTTAACTACTTGCAACGTCACTATCGCACTTGTAATCTTATCAGAATATTGTTCCAACTTTGTAATCTTCTTTTGAATAAACTCCTCCAAACTTGCTTTTGCATCAAAATGAATAGCCTTAACTGTTACATTCATAATCTTTCCCTCCATAATTTTTATGCTCGAGGATGAGCTTGTTTATAAATTTTTTGTAATTGTTCGAAGGTCGTATGCGTATACACCTCCGTCGCTGCCAAATTCGCATGTCCCAACAACTCCTTCACTGCATTTATCTCCGCTCCGTTATTCAACATCGCTGTCGCAAATGTGTGTCGTAATACATGCGGGCTCTTCTTCTTTTGCGAACTGACTTTCTCTAAGTACTTACGGACAATCCGATAAACCAACACGGGATACATCGCACCTCCATCTTCCTTCTGGAAAAAATATCCGTTACGAACCCCCGTCGTTGCTTCCCGTAACTGCAAATAGGTTTCCATCGACTGTAGCAACCGGTCTCCAAATGGTATTATCCTTTGTTTGTTTCCTTTTCCCGTCACCTTTACCGTCTTGTTCCCCTTATCTACATCTACATCCTTCATGCCAATCAACTCCGACAACCGAATTCCTAATGTATAGAACGTCTCTATCACCAACTTATCCCTAACCCCTTCGTAATCATCTTCAAATGCATCCTCCAACTCATCTAACAACTCATGCATCTCCGACTCTCTTACAAAGGTCGGCAACCGCTTCTCCCGCTTCGGAATAACTACCTGCCGCATGGGATCCTTCTCCACATAACTGCTCTTCCTTAAATACTTGTAAAAAGACTTCAACGCCGAGATCTTTCGACCGACACTGCTCGCCTTCTCCTTCTGCTTCATCAGAAAAACAATCCATTCTCTTACATCCTTCGTTTCAATCTTCACCGGGTCAAACTCTTTTGCACCCTTCTTCTCTACAAAATCCTTAAACTGTAACAAATCAGTCTTGTACGATTCATAAGTATGCTCCGAATAACACTTCTCATACTTAATATATTGTAGAAACTTATCAATCAACATATTTATCAATTGCTATAAGCACACTACGAATATAGAACTTTTAGAACATAAAACAAAAAATTTCACATGTTTTTTTTCAAAAAAAAGAAAAAGCGCAGAATTTTTCTTTCCTGCGCTTCTCTATAACTATATCTCAATCTTATTCCTCAGTTCTCTTCAATTGCTGAACATAAATAGCATGAATCTTTTGCTGACGTTTTACAACTGAAGGCTTTTCAAACTGTTGTCTATTTCTCAACTCTTTGATAACACCTGTTTTCTCAAATTTTCTCTTAAATTTCTTCAAGGCTTTTTCAATATTCTCGCCTTCTTTTACTGGAACTACGATCATAATTTGTTTTTAATGTTTTATTTTTTGTTTTTAATTTGCATTACTTCATTCTCGCTTTTACTTCTTATCTTTCTTTTTCGCAAAAGCGAGCGCAAAAATAATGATTGTTTTTGAAATACCCAAAATTTAACAACTTGTTTTTGTTTATTTTTTTCTAACTATCAAGCGGATAATCCTATTTTCCGACTTTCTCCTATATCTTCACTCCTCTTTTTTTATCTCTCCCATTTTTAAAAATTCATCCGATTCCTCCCTTTATGTTCTAATTCTACTTCATCTTCCATTATCTCTCATCGTCTTTTCTTCCGATCTATTAAACTACACCTATATTATTAAGGTGAATTCAATCTATTCGTAACAATGGTATATTTTTTATATTTTTGTCTAATCATTAACGGCGAGCTCTATAAAATTCCACGAAATGAATTTACAGAACCCACCTAATATATTTCTAATCGAATCAACTAATCATGAAAGTCATTCAGAGAATATTCTTTATCCTTTCTATCCTTATTCTTTCTTCTGGTTCTTTATTCGCTCAAAGAGAAAAAAAACTAGAACGGGCTGGAATAGAATGTTTAAAAGGTACTAGGAGCGAAGCAACCAAAGAATCTGACATCAAAAACAGAAGAACCAGCGTCGGCTACGGTTTCAGCAGCGACCTCCAATACAAACTGGTGATCTATTACTATGACGAATCAATCACCCAACGCATCACATTCAAAGGGGGCATCTCCTTCACTGAAATTTTAGAACAAGATCCAGAAGGCTACACGATCTACGTCTACAGCTATGATTCGGGATACAACACCCCCATCGAAATCAGCAAACGTCATACACCTTTTCGCACCAATCTATTAATAGACATCTGCAAGGATTATCGAATCAACCAATTAATATTTTATTAAAGGTGTGTTCTATAAAAATATAATCATTGGAATATGAAAAGAACTGATATCATCAAAGGAATAGAAGATCGAATGATGAAAAGAGATATCGATATCTTAATCATCCCAACAGAAGACCCTCACCTTAGCGAATACCCTGCTCAGCATTGGAAACTTCGTCAGTTAATCTCTGGTTTCACCGGATCCAACGGTCTGCTTATCTTATCTAAATTTGGCAATGGTCTGTGGACCGACTCCCGCTACTTTCTTCAAGCTGAAAAGGAGTTGAAAGGGACTAATATTATAATGTATAAAGATACGGAATCCGACTGGTTGTCTTGGTTGGAGAAGGTGCCCCAAGGTAGTCGCATCGCCATCAACGGACTTTGTTTTTCTCAAGTGACAGTTGAGAAATTGGAGACGCTTTGTCAATCCAATCATTGTTCTTTAGAGACTCATTTTGTATTGCCTGAGGAAAATGAATTGCCTCCTCTCCCCTGCTCCGACTTGTTTATACACGACTCTTCCTACGAAGGACATTCTTTCCAAGAAAAGAAAGCGGTGGTCTTTCAAAAGTGCTCTGCCGACTATCTCCTACTTGCTGCTTTGGATGAAATTGCATGGGCCTTTAATCTGCGTGCATCCGACATCGAGTTCAATCCAATGCCAATCGCATACGCGCTTTTGGGCAAACAGGAATCGCATCTTTTTCTATGCAACCTCCAACTCGACAAGAGCGTCGCACAATATTTCGCCGATAATAACATAAACGTTCATTCCTACGATGAGACATTCGATTTCGTCTCTTCTGTTTCTTTAAAAAACACCATTTCGGTGGATGCGGGAAAGAGCAATCACACTCTATATAATAGTGTTCAAAAAGAGCACTTGGTTCGTGAGAAATCTCCCATTGAGCAACTGAAAAGCATCAAGAGTGCCAGTGAAATCCGTTGTATAGAGAATGCCGAGTTGAAGGATGGTATCGCACTCACGCATGCATTCGTTGAAATCTCGGAACGGATAGAGAAGCAACAAACAACAACGGAAAGAGAGATCTCCACCATCTTACTGAAACATCGATCTGCACAAGATGGATTCTTCTGCGAAAGTTTCTCCACCATCGCCGGATATGGTTCGAACGGTGCCATCGTCCATTACAACGCCGAACATGGGTCTAATGCGCTCATCGGCAAAGAGAGTCTGCTACTAGTCGACTCAGGCGCCAACTATCTGGATGGAACAACAGACATCACGAGAGTTTTCTGTTTCGGAGAACCCTCCGAGCAGCAGAAAAAAGACTACACCGCCGTATTAAAAGGTCACATAGCGATTGCCACCTGCCGATTCCCCTACGGTACGGAGGGGGCACACATTGATGCTTTGGCTCGACAGTTCCTATGGCAGGAGGGATTAGATTATGGTCATGGCACAGGTCACGGCATTGGATTTTTCCTTTGTGTACACGAAGGTCCTCAACGAATCAACCGCCGTTTCAGCGGTGTGAAATTGGAAGAGGGCATGATTCTTTCCGACGAACCAGGGATCTACCGCACCAATCAATATGGTATACGAATAGAAAACATGGTGGCCGTCGAAAAATACAAGGAATCAGAATTCGGCAAGTTTCTACAATTCAAAACATTAACATTATTCCCATACGAAAGGAAACTGATTCTTAAAGATCTGTTGACACAAAAGGAGATTGATTGGATTAATCAGTATCATCAAAGAGTGTACAACGCCATTGTCACTCATCTATCCGACGAGAGAGAGATAATGTGGTTAAAAAATGTTACAAAAGAGCTATAATCCGTTTGTTTTATATAATTTAGCACAAAATTTCACGAAATAAGAGAAAATACATAATAACATGAAAAAGATTTTCATTACACTCGTAGCATTATTTGTCATGTTCGGTGCATGGGCAGACAACGCGAAAAAGCCTTCTTCTAAAGGCTATACGATTAATTTAAATGTAAAAGGAATGAGGAGCACCGATGCGAAAAAAGACTCTGCATACCTTGCCTATTATATGAATGGAAAGACCTACTCCACCGACACTACTGAATTGGACAAGTCGGGACATGGTGTTTTTTCCAAAAAGAAAAAATTGGATGAAGGTATCTACATCATTTATTTCAACTCTAGTAAATATTTCGACATCTTGATTGGAAACAATCAAAATCTAACGATCTCAGTAGACACTTCCGATCTTCAAAGTGTTTCCGTTGCGGGTGCCCCCGAAAGTGTAGACTTTCAAAAATACATAGTGTTTCTAACGGGCATGAACAAGAAGAGATCGAACTTGGTGAAAGATTATAAAGACAAAAAAATAGATTCCACGAAATTCCAATCCAGACTCGATGAGATGACGAAGGAAGTGGAAGGATTCCAAAAACAGACCATCGACACTCACGCGAAGGATTTTCTTGGTGCCTACATCAAAGGTACGATTCCTGTAGAAACGCCAGAGATGAAGGAGTTGCCTGATTCTATTCGAAACCGTGCGAGATACCAATATTTCAAGCATCACTATTTTGACAACATCAATCTAAGTGATCCTCGTTTCTTAAGAACTCCTTATTTCCCATCCATGGTGGATAACTACTACAGCAAGCATATCCTTCAAGACCCAGACACATTAGCCGAGACCGCTTTCGAGTTGATCGAGAAGAGCCGTGGCGACAGCCTCACCTTCCAAGTGATGACCAGCAAGATGATTAACTACGGTATATCTAGCAAGATGATGGGTATGGATGCTTTATGGTACAAAATCGCCGAGAGATATTATTTCAATGGCGTTGCCACTTGGGCAGACACGGCATGGGTGAACTCATTGAGAAAAGAGGCTAAAAAGATCAGATACAACCTCATCGGTATGCAAGCAAGAGAGTTGGCTATGCGCGACTCAATGGACAGACCTGTCAAACTGAGTGAGATGAAAGATGAAATCGTATTGGTTTACTTCTTCGAACCATCTTGTGGACACTGTAAGAAAACCACACCGGTTCTACACGACTCAGTGTACGCCAAATGGAAAGGAAAGGGATTCGAAGTATTCGCCTGCTACACTCAGACAGATCGTAACGAATGGATGGAGTTCGTGCATAAGAACCATCTGGAGGATTGGGTGAATGTATGGGATCCGTACAGAGAGTCTTGGTTCTGGGATTCATACGACACCTCTGCCACTCCTGGATTGTATCTTCTGAACAAAGACAGAAAAATCATTGCCAAGAAAATTGACATGAAGACTCTTGACATGATTTTGGAAGAGGAATTAGTGAAACGAAAGAAGAAATAGGTAGCAATATCACACATATAGTAAAGACGGGGGAAATCCCGTCTTTATTCATCTAATAGGTAAAAACATGGCTCTAATAAAATCAGTAAGAGGCTTTACGCCCAAAATAGCAGACAATGTATTTTTAGCGGACAATGCAACCGTCATTGGCGATGTGGAGATTGGAGAAGACTCCAGCATCTGGTTCAACACCGTCTTACGTGGCGATGTCAACAGCATCAGAATCGGGAAGAACGTTAACATTCAGGATGGATGTGTATTACATACATTGTATCAAAAATCAACCATCGAGATTGGCGACAACGTATCCGTAGGTCACAACGCAACCATCCATGGAGCAACCATCAAGGATAATGTTTTAGTGGGCATGGGATCCACCATTTTGGATGGTGCAGTAATCAACGAGAATTCCATCATCGCAGCAGGCGCACTGGTAACACCCAATACAATTGTAGAAGCAGGCAGTTTATATGCTGGCGTTCCAGCCAAGAAACTCAAGGATGTATCGCCCGAGCAGACAAAAGAGATGATCAACAAGATCTCCAACAACTATAGGATGTACGCAAGTTGGTACATGGAATAATATCATCATCCGTTAATTTATCACATTCGTACTTACAATGACTGAAGCTTCCATCATCGGCATACATCGACACCGAATAGCGACAGACGGAGAAGGTGTGACCACCCTGGTAGGATTCTGGGGCTGTCCGTTGCGTTGCAAATACTGCCTCAATCCGCAGTCATGGCAAACAATGGATTCCCAATCAAAATCCATCACGCCAGAGCAACTCTTCAACAACGTCAGTATCGACCAACTCTACTTCCTTGCTACGGGTGGTGGAATCACATTCGGCGGTGGAGAACCGCTTCTACACCCCGACTTCATCAATGAGTTTCGCGACCTCTGCGGAGATGATTGGAACATCACCATAGAAACATCTCTCAACGTACCTTTGGAAAACCTTCAAAAGGTATATCAGAGCATCAACAACTATATCGTCGACATCAAAGACACCAACGACGAAATCTATAAGAAATATACAGGGAAATCCAACTCTCAAGCATTGGAAAACCTTTCATGGCTCATTCAAGAAGTGGGACAAGAGTGTATATTAGTTCGCACACCTCTAATACCCAAATACAACACACCTGAAGATGTTGAGAAAAGCGTGAAACTGCTGCAAGAGAAAGGATTGACAAGGTTTAATAGATTCACTTACATTACCTCTGGACTGGATAAAAAAATGAACTATTATCAGGAAAAAGCACGCAATGATTGAACAAAACAAATCATGCACTTTTTTCACCAATCAGATTAAATATAGTGAATTTATAGAACTCACCTTTAAATTATAACTATATTTGCACTGCACCAGAAGAGACGAGAATGAACAAAAAGAAAAAAGCATATATCACCGGACTCATATTTGTAGTTATCACTTCGATTGCAATCAGTGTGTATGTAAAGAGAAGTCAGATTTTCAGGTCCATCATCAACCAGAAAATTGAAAGCTACGAAAAACGGATGGGTGTCAAAATCGAATTTGACAACATCACTATGAGCGGACTTAAATCGATTGACATAAACAATCTTCACATCATCTCGCCAGAAAAAGATACATTGTTGTCTGCAAAATCAATCCAGTTATATGGAAACTCCATCCGATTCTTCTTTGAAAGAAACGGCATCAAAAAGGCCGTTTGCGACAATGTAAAGGTAAACATCATCAATACAGAGAATTACAAAAACTACGCCTTCCTGCTGAAAAAATCAAAAGACAAAAGCGATAATCAAGAAGGTGGCAGCAATCTGCATAGGAAAGCTGACAAGCTTGCTAATATCTATCGTCTGATCACTCGTAACATCCCCGAAGACATATCCGCCAAAGAGGTAAACATTGGCATTCAAACCGACTCCATCGATTTGCAACTTTACTTGCCAGAGACTCAAATGACGGAAAGGAAACTCTTCACTCAACTATTGTTGAAAAAGACGTTACGCAATGAACCACTACAAGACAATCCCAATAAATATTGGATGATAAAGGGTTTGCTCGGCAGTGACCCAAGTGAAAACAGTTCCCTGAAAATCTACTCTCTATGCGACAATGCTATCGTCATCCCATACATCGAGAAACAATATAATACGACCATCTGTTTCGACACGGCAAGGATAACTTTCTCGTCCGAGAAGGCAGGGAAAGAAGAGATTCGTATCACAGGTGATATCGTGTGCGACTCCATCGATTTCTTCAATCAAAAAATTGCCAACAACCATATCTTATGCAATAACTTCGCCTTAGATTTTTCATCGCTTATCGGTTTAAATAAAATAGAAATAGACAGTTCCAGTCTCATTCGAATCAACCAGTTTCAAGTGAACCCTTACCTCCTTTGGACAAAAGAGGACACGATTCACGACATCACCCTCAATCTTAAAAATCAACGTTTCGAGGCACAGAAACTATTCAGTTCAATACCAGACGGCATCTGTTCTCATCTCAAAGGAATAGAGACAGAGGGCGATCTTTCCTTCCAGTTCCACTTTAAACTAAACACCAATCAGGTGGATAGTCTGGAGTTTAGCTCTGCCCTAACCCCTTACAATTTCAACATCACAAAATTCGGAACCACTGATTTTCGTGATGCCAGCAAACCTTTCACCTACCACGTCTTCGAGCACGGTATGGAGGTGGAATCTTTCATTGTGGGAGAGGAGAATCCGAACTTCGTCAAGGCAGACGAGGTTTCCACCTATCTAAGGCACTCCATTCTCTACTCAGAAGATGGTTTCTTCTTTGCGCATAAAGGGTTCTATGAAAGTGCATTAAGATCGTCCCTCATCAAAGATATTAAAGAGAGACGATTCGCACGTGGTGGCAGCACCATCTCCATGCAGTTGGTTAAGAACCTATGGTTGAGTCGAGAGAAAACCCTATCCAGAAAATTGGAAGAGGCCATGATTGTCTGGCTGATAGAAAACAAACGATTGCTCACCAAAGAACGAATGTTTGAGATCTACCTCAACATCATTGAGTGGGGACCAAGCGTTTATGGTGCCAAAGAGGCCTCCCACTTCTACTTTTCAAAAGAGCCTGCCGACCTAACCGTCGAGGAGGCTATCTTTATGACAAGCATCATTCCAAGACCGAAGAAGTTCATGTGGTCGTTCGACCAAGACCACAATCTCAAACCGTTCTTGGCCGATTATTACAAACTGCTCGGAGAAAAATTGCTCAGTCATGAAGTCATCTTAGCAGAAGATTTTGAGAAGATGGTGCCCAATGTGCATCTATCAGGAAGAGCGGAGAGTTTCCTCAAGAAGAAGGTGGTGCCACCAGATCAGGACGATGAAGTGAAAAACGAATCCGAATACGAGGAGGCAACCAAGAACATACTCAACAACAAATAAACGATGAAAGTATTTCAGACACATCAGATTCGAGAGATTGATTCCATCACTATACAGGAAGAGCCAATCGACTCTTTTCAGCTGATGAAACGAGCCTCTCGTCTGTTCTTTGAGAGACTAATCACCCATCTGAATCAAAACGAGCATATCGTCATCCTTGCCGGCAGTGGTAACAACGGAGGGGATGCATTGGTCATCTCCAAACTACTGATTCAGATTGGACAAAACTGCACAGTCTATCTCGTCAACCCAAAGAATAAACTATCCAACGATTGCCAGTCTGCCTACAACGAACTATCGTCGCTATGTGACATACACACAATACAAACAGCAGAGGAATTGACACTTCATCCATCTGACATTGTCGTTGACGGGCTGTTTGGCAGCGGACTAAACCGTCCGCTAGAAGGAGAATACGCAAAGATTGTGGAAAGCGTGAACCAAAGCGGTTGCAAGGTGTTTTCCATTGACATACCATCCGGACTATTCGGAGAAGACAACAGCAGCAACTGTCATGATCACATCATCAATGCCACCTATACATTCACCTTTCAAACACCTAAGCCTTGTTTCTTTTTTGAAGAGAGCGAACGGCATTTAGGGGAATGGGAAGTGATTGACATTCATCTTCATCCATTAGCCATAGAGCGCACGCAAACACCATTCTACCTCACAGAGGAGAGTGAAATAGCGAAGATGATTCGTCCGAGAGGAAAATTCTCGCACAAAGGCACATTCGGACACGCCCTACTAATCAGTGGTTCGTATGGTATGATGGGAGCCTCCATCTTAGCCACCAAGGCAGCCCTACGTACAGGTTGCGGATTAGTCACCGTGCACATTCCTCAAAAAGGCTACGAGATCATGCAGATATCAGTGCCCGAGGCCATTGTTTCTCTGGACAAGAGTGAAAAGCACTTTACTGAGTCACCCAATCTAACTAAATACAATGCAATTGGCATTGGGCCTGGATTAGGTACCGCCGATGAGACGTTGAATGCATTTCATCGATTACTGGAAGCGAACAAGCAACCGATGGTCATCGATGCAGATGCGCTCAATCTGCTTGCCAGAGATTTGACATGGTGGGACAAGTTACCACAAGGCTCGATTCTAACCCCACATCCAAAGGAGTTCGAACGCATCAGTGGGGAGAAGACGAAAGGATACAACAGTTGGATGAAACAGATTGAATTGTCAAAGCAATACAAGGTCGTCATTGTACTAAAAGGAGCATATAGCAGTATCTCACTACCCGACGGAACGCTTCACATCAATCAGACAGGCAATCCCGGTATGGCAACAGCCGGAAGCGGAGATGTGCTGACGGGTATCATCACCTCATTATTGGCACAAGGATACACATCCGAAGAGTCTGCCATCCTAGGCGTATGGTTGCACGGGAAAGCAGGCGATAATGCCGCAGAGAAGAGAACAGAAGCAGGATTGATTGCCCGAGACATTATTGAGGAATTAAGAATTATCAAGGAATGATAAAAACCGTGGGAGGTGAACCCGTAGGGGCAAATAGCAATTCGCCCATGATGATGTGGAATAACACCATCCGTAGGGGCGAATAGCAATTCGCCCATGATGATGTGGAATGACACCACCCGTAGGGGCGAATAGCAATTCGCCCATGATGAATATGCCTCCACACCTTCATTCACCCATGGTCAAATCCCCCCCATTAATAATATTCAATTACGCGTTTGACAGTAGAAATAATAGCCTGCGGATTGCTTTTCTCTACAACAGTAAACTCAATCCAGTTGCCCTTTTCATCGTATTTATACGTTCTAAAGTACACTTTTCCATCCTCACCACATTCAACCAGCAATCCATTGGAGTTATATTTATTGTAATATTTCTGTTTTCCCTGAGCATCGAACTCGCGTTTTTCCATAATAATGCCACGATCATCGTATTTTGTAACAGTGACTTGTTTTTTCACGCCTTTTTCATAGTATTCCTCTCTTGTACAATTACCTTTCGAGTCATATATTCTTTTATAAGTGTCTTGATACTGACTTTTTATTTCCCCATGGTCATCAAGTTGCGCAGACATAATTTTGACAGAATCCTTTTCATAGCCATATGACCATACAGAATCTTTTGTCCATAGCATTTTCCCTTCTAATTTGCCGTTAGAGTACATGTTAATTGTTAATGTGTCTTTCCCATACTGAAAGGCCATAAACTCTTCTCTCCAACCACCACGAAATCGAACAGAATCAACCTTAGCCTCAGTATTTAAATAATAAATTTCTGTAGTATTACCTCTCTCTATAGTAAGAGTTTTCATTCCTTTTGTAGGATTACCCGCCATATAATACATATAATCTATAGTATTAGCGTTTGCCAACGACGTAAAGCCAAAAAGAATTATCAGAAAGAAGATTTTCAATGTATCATTAAATAATAATGCAGTTGTGTGAAATGAATGTTTCATGAAAAAAAATTGTTTTTTAGATAAACGTTAAATTGATATATACTTTTACAAAGATAGAGAATCGGGGTAAATCTGTTTTAATTTAATTACAAACTTTTTCAGAACACCAACAGAATTCTTTCTTTCGAAATTTTTTTACAGAAAAATTTGCATTTTCTAAAAAACTATATATACCTTTGCACAGTAATTCAGAAACAATGAAAAATTTAGTTTATTCATATTACTTCTTTTTTTACTTTTACTTTAAACAGTAAGAGCGAGATTCTGATTACCAAATTTGAAACAAATTTTTTAAGATATGAGTCTCGCAGAAATGTGAGACTTTTTTGATTTAAATAAGTATGATAATTATTTCGATACATAACGGTTACTTTTTTTACTTCTTTTACCACTTTATTTCATAAGGCGGGAAGGAGATTGTATGATAAACCAAGACCCGCCGAAAAGCGGGTTTTTTTATATATAAAATGTTTTAAAAATGAAGAAAGTTGCAATACAAGGAATTAAAGGATGTTTCCACGACATCGCCGCTCATGAATATTTCAATGGTGAAGAGATAGAGATTATCCCATGCGAAACATTTAGCGATGTATTCGCCACCATCAAGAAAGACTCATCCATCATAGGAGCCGTAGCGATAGAGAATACAATAGCCGGCAGTTTGCTACAAAATCACAATCTTCTCAAAGAGAGCGGTTTGAAGATCGCAGGAGAATACAAACTTCGCATCAAACACAACTTAGTAGCTCTCCCCGGACAGAAGATATCCGACATTCATGAGGTGCACTCCCACCCGATCGCTCTTATGCAATGTGGCGACTTTCTTCAACGCAACAAGCACATCAAAGCTGTGGAAAGTGACGATACCGCATCCAGTGCCAAAAGAGTAGCCGAGGAGGGCAAAATGGGAGTAGCAGCCATTTGCGGTGAGATGGCAGCCGAGATCTACGGACTTGAAATATTGGAGAAAGGAATTGAAACCAACAAACACAACTTCACTCGCTTCCTAATCGTAGCGGATTCATGGTTGACCGATGAGCTAAGCAAAGGAAAGAGTCCGAACAAAGCCTCTCTCGTCTTCTCGCTCCCTCATGAGCAAGGTAGTTTGGCTATGATATTGTCCATCTTATCCTACTACGGACTCAACCTCACTAAAATTCAATCTCTCCCTATCATCGGCAGAGAGTGGGAATATCAATTCTACGTAAACCTCTCCTTCACACAATATGTGCGTTACACACAAGCATTGTCGGCTATCACACCTCTGACAAAGGACTTGAAAGTATTAGGAGAATACCAAGAGGCAAATCAGAACTTATAATCACGAAATAATAAACATTATAAATAATAAATCTTATGGAATTAAAAAAACTAGGTCTTACAGGTGTAGAAGAAAAAAGACCATTGGTCATTGCAGGTCCATGCAGTGCAGAAACAGAAGAACAAGTAATCGCAACCGCTAAACAATTAGCAAGCAACGGAGTGAAGGTGTTCCGCGCCGGAATATGGAAACCACGTACCAAGCCAGGAGGATTCGAAGGAAATGGAATCAAAGCCTTGCCTTGGATGCAAACAGTCAAGAAAGAGACTGGCATGCTCACTGCCACAGAGGTTGCCACTGCAAAACACGTAGAAGAGGCTTTAAAATATGGAATCGACTTATTATGGATCGGTGCACGTACAACCGCAGATCCATTTGCCGTACAAGAGATTGCAGACACATTACAAGGCACAGACGTACCCGTATTGATCAAAAACCCCGTCAACCCTGATTTGGAACTTTGGATTGGTGCATTGCAACGCCTCAACAACGCCGGTATCCGTCGTCTTGGTGCTATCCACAGAGGATTCAGCACATACGATAAGAAACTCTACCGCAACCTTCCTCAATGGCATATTCCTATTGAACTTCGCAGACGTATTCCTGAGTTACCAATCATCTGCGATCCAAGTCATATCTCTGGTCGTCGCGACCTCATCGCACCACTTTGTCAGCAAGCAATGGACCTACAGTTCGACGGTTTGATCATCGAATCACACATCGATCCAGATAATGCTTGGAGTGATGCTTCTCAGCAAGTAACACCTGAGGTATTGAACATTATCCTCAACAACCTTGTTATTCGTGAGACTAACCAAACAACAGAGAACCTAACAGAGCTCAGAAAGCAGATTGATGAAATCGACATCAATTTGATTGAGACATTGGCGAAGAGAATGCGTATCTCTCGTGAAATCGGAACCTACAAAAAAGAGCATGAGATGCCTATTCTACAAACCACACGTTATGATGAGATCATCAACAAGCGTGCACAACAAGGCATCGAACTATCTATGGATGGTGAATTCATGAAGATTGTATTCGAGGCTATCCACTCAGAGTCTGTTCGTCAACAAATGTTGATCATGGAATAAAACCGATTGGGTTAGATTTTTCAACATATAACATACAGGGTGTGTCTGATTGTGACACATCCTGTTTTTTTTTCATTTTTTTTCATCCACTATCATTTTTGTGCATTTATTATTATCTTTAGCCGATTTATAATAAAAAATATCATACCATGAATAGATTCTTATCACTGATCGCGGCATTCATACTATGCCTCCATGTAACAGCACAAACGGGAGAGACAAAGAGAGATAGTGTGTCCTCCAATGTGTTCAAGACCTCCTTGTACATCTTTCATCCCAACAATGACACAATCCATGTGGACTTAAGTAAAAACAATGACCTATATAGTTTCACCTCAGGCATCCTATACAAACGGGTGAGCGACAACGTCTTAAAATTCTCCTCCACACAATATAAAGGTCGCCGTCTAATATGCAAAGACCGTAATATCACAAGTTACAAACTTGGATGGCTGGATGGAAATCGAAACTATCTGAAAAGCATAGATATAGCGGTGCGACCCACCGATCAAAAAGCATATATGACCATCACCGACTCTGACAATGCACCATTATCGCAAATCGAGCTTATCCTATCACCCAAGGTGAAATTCTTCCTGAAAATCAACAACGACATGGTGGAAATAAGTTCCTCCACAGAATGGCCCACCTTCAAGGAAGAGGATGACGTAAGCATAGTAGTTATCGCAGAAAACGGCAAAAAGATGGAAGTGGAAGAGCACCTAATAGTCGATTATGGTTCGATTGGCAACGTCATGAGGTCTTACACAATAGGTGCTCATCTCATAGCCTTCGACAAGAAAGAAATAATAACGCGTCCAAGGACTAGTTTCGGAGTATCCATCGTCTTCGGAAATGGAAAGGGAGACAAATGGAGAGCATACTTGTTACCAATCAGGAATAACAATTAATTAATAGTTAAGATAGCCATAGCCCCGCTGTAGGGACGTGGCGTGCCGCGTCTGTTGTGATGTATCACGTCCATTGTGTGGTGTGCGCATAGGCCTGAAGGGCCTAAACATATATAGCCCAGGGCATCGCCCTAGGGAGGTGTGTTAACCCGTGTATGGAATACGATACGCGGCAATGGAACCCCAGAGGGGTGACACATAATGATGGCACCCAACATTTGCGCCGCAGGTTTGCACCTGCGTCTGTGATATGACATCCTTTCAGAATTGGGATGGTGCATGGATCATTCATGGGCATCGCGTGTAGAGACGCACGGCCGTGCGTCTCTACGATGGGATGGTCTCAAAACGAATGATTTTCCCATTAATTTTTATTGCAAAAAATTTATATTTGTAAAATCAACAATTGAACATATGATAAAGAAAATCCTATTGCTCCTCTTCTTGTGCGCCACCAGCGCCCTCCATGCCGCCAACTACCTCACCTTCACGGCGAAGGCGGACAGTTCATCATTCGGCATCTATAATGTAGGGGGAAACGACCCCGACGTGCAATACTCCTTGGATGGCGGGAAAACGTGGGAAAGACTCAAAAACAATACGCTCATCGACTTACCCAACAAGAAGAAAGCCCTGCTCAGAGGATACAACCCGCAAGGAATATCAAAAACCTACGGGGAGAACACTTGTTTCGTCATAACGGGACGCATCGCCGCCAGCGGTAGCGTGATGAGCCTCATCGACGGGAAGGGGGAAAGTTTGGACATCCCGGGAGAATACTGTTTCTACCAGCTATTTATGAGATGCGACGGTCTGACACAAGCCCCACAACTACCCGCCACAACATTGGCAAAGGATTGCTATGGAAGAATGTTCGTCGGATGTACAAGCCTCACACAAGCGCCTAAGCTACCCGCCACAAAACTGGAAGACTATTGCTACTCAGGAATGTTCACAGAGTGTACCAACTTAACAAAAGCCCCTGAATTACCTGCCACACAACTGACAAAGGGGTGCTACTTCGGAATGTTCTGGGGATGCACCAGCCTCGCACAAGCCCCTAAACTACCCGCCACAAAACTGGCAGACCATTGCTACGCATACATGTTCACAGAGTGTACCAACTTAACAAAAGCCCCTGAATTACCCGCCAGAGCATTGGCTAAGAACTGCTACGACAGAATGTTCAGCGGGTGCACCAACCTCACACAGGCGCCGCAACTACCCGCAGAAAAACTGGCAACTGAGTGCTACACAGAAATGTTCAAAGGGTGCACCAACCTCACGCAGGCGCCGCAACTACCCGCAAAAAAACTGGCAACTGAGTGCTACACAGAAATGTTCAGTGGGTGCACTAACCTCGTCGAAATCAATGTGGGGTTCACAAAGTGGAACGAGGAGTATAGATTTGAAGTCATAGAGAGAGAAGAGGAGCATAGAATAGATGGGGAATCCAGTTCGAGCACCCGCAACTGGCTCTCCGGCGTCGCCCCTAACGGCACCTTCATCTGCCCGAAAGAGTTGCCGAAGAAGTCCGGGGAGAGCTGGATACCGGAGGGATGGACGGTAATTGAGAATTAAGAATTTTGAATTTTGAATTTTGAATTAGGGAATAGCGGTTCGATGGAACCATTTTTGATTTACGATTTGACGATTTACAATTTACTATTTAGATGCACGCGATTCATGATTGAGGGAGGTTGTGCATAGGCCTGAAAGGCCAAAACAAATATAGCCCAAGGCAACGCCCTGGGTTAGGAAATTAATCGGAAGCGGTGCATTATAGGCCTGAAAGGCCGAAACAGATTTACGATTTAACTATTTACAATTTACGATTTAAATGCAGGCACATTCATAATTGAGGAGGATGTGCGCATAGGACGTAGGTCGCGTGTAGAGACGCACGGCCGTGCGTACAATCAACAATTGAACACATGACAAAGAAACTCCTCATCTTGCTCTTTTTGTGCGTCACCAGCGCCCTCCATGCCGCCAACTACCTCACCTTCACGGCCGAGGCGGATAGTTCTGCGTTCGGTATCATAAACGTAGGGAGCAACAACCCTAATGTTCAATACTCTTTAGACAAGGGGAAGCGGTGGATGACTCTCGACACCAACACGGTAGTTACATTGGCAAAGAAGGGTGACATGGCTTTGTTGAAAGGGAATAATCCCAGTGGGTTCTCCCATGATATACATATATACACCTCATTCACTATGACTGGTTCCATCGCCGCCAGCGGAAGCGTGATGAGTCTGATAGACAACAAAGGTGATAGTAAGGTTATTCCTTGCAAATGGTGTTTTAATAGACTATTCGCGGAATGCACTAGCCTTGTCAAGGCGCCCCGATTGTCTGCCACCCAACTGGACGTGGAGTGTTACCTCGATATGTTTTGGAAATGCACCAACCTGACCAAAGCGCCTGAACTACCCGCCACGAAACTATCTATAGGTTGCTATTGGGCAATGTTCGCCAGTTGCACCAACCTGATTCAGGCACCTGAACTACCTGCCGATTCAATGAAAAGTGGATGCTACTACGCCATGTTCGCAGGTTGCACCAACCTCACCCAAGCGCCGAAACTACCCGCCACCAAACTGGCAGATGCTTGCTATCGTAGTATGTTCTCGAACTGCACAAGTCTGACCGATGTACCAGATCTGTACGCCAAAGAAATGGACTGGGAAAGTTGTGCAGAGATGTTCGCTAGCTGCACCAGTCTCACCCAAGCGCCTGCACTACCGAACACATGTCTTGGTGAAAGGTCCTGCTTCCGGATGTTCGCCAATTGCACGAACTTGACAGAGGTGCCAGATTTGTACGCTGAAAAAATGGACTGGGAAAGCTGTGCAGAGATGTTCGTCGGTTGCACCAGTCTTGTCAAAGCGCCCTCACTATACTGCACAAACATAAATAATCTTTGCTATAAAAGAATGTTCAAGGGTTGTACTAGCTTGGAACTAGCTCCCGAGCTACCCGCCACGGAGTTGTACGCATATTGTTACACAGAGATGTTCGATAGTTGCACCAGTCTGAAGGAAGCCCCCGAATTGCCTGCCACGGAGTTCTCAGAATATTGTTATACAAGAATGTTCAAGGATTGTATCAACCTTTGCTCCATAAAGGTTTGCTTCGATAGTTGGTATAGATATCGTCAGAATTTAATAATAGAGGGGGGATTTCCTTCATTTACGGATGGTTGGCTCTCCAATGTTGCTCCGACTGGCACCTTCATCTGTCCCCAATCCCTAATAGAATTGTTTGAAGAGGACAAAATACCTATTGGGTGGAGAGTGATGCACACTGAGGAATAGTAAATAAAAGCCTCTGGCACCGCTGTAGGGACGTGGCGTGCCGCGTCTGTCTTGGCATGTCGCATCCGTAGTCTGTCGTGCGCATTAATGAAACAATTTTGGGACAACGAGCTCCCCATCCGTAACGCAATGCCGTCAACCCCAAAGGGGTGGTATATCATAGGCACGGCATGTAAACACACGTATGATTTATTGAAAAAAAATTTATTTTTGTAAATTCAACAATTGAATATATAACAAAATAAAAATTCCTTATTGCATATCAATTGGGGATGGGTAGGTCAAAACAATGGATATTTCGCAGAAGGATGCTTTAATACAGCCAATGCTATTCAATATGATTCGTGGCAAAGCACTTCTCATAGTGATTATAAGTATAATAATGAAATTCATATAGTATGGAGATAAACAAAAAAATTTACAATTCTTTTATTGTCATAATAGTTGCAATGAGTATGATATTTGGAAGTTGCAACAAGGAAGGTCGTGATGAACCATCATGGGAATCCAACCATTTCATGCAAAGATATATATTGCCAGATTCTATTACCCAGCTAACATGGGAGTTTTCTGGAGAAGATACTATCCTAGTTGGATTTTGTTTGGACGGAGAGAATGTATTGTCGGGAGAAGCACCTAATGATGCTGAAAACAAGCATCCCATGTACGACTATTTTGTAAAGAAATACCATGACACTACATGGTGGGGGAAAACATACTATTTGGGCTATGCTATTGCATATCCTATAGAAAACATTTCAATTATTGCCGACAAGGATTATGACGAAGCCCATCATGCAGGTGATGACTTAAGTGATGTGTTATTTGTCGGAATACAATCATGGGGCGAGTTTGTATTAAATGATTACCCTAAAAATATGGAACACTGTCAATATGTAGAGAAACCATTTAAAGATTTTTCAAAAAATGAAAAAAGCCTTTGGTATGGTGGCATAGGGTTCCGTCTGCCCAAACCAACACTCTCCAAAGACTTCAATCTAACAATTACGATAACCTTTGAAGAAGGACGTACCCTATCGACAACCACTCATATAGAATTTTGATGAAATATTTATAGGTGGGTTTTTATCACCCCACCTATATTTTAGCAACAAAAACTATCAACCAATAAACGAGAGTTCCGCCCCCTCCTCACTCACCTTCAGTTCCGCTGGCGCTCCATGCATAAGTGCACGATTATCCGTCACATGACCAAATGGGAAACCAAATGCGACTGGGATATCTCGATCACCTACAGCAGATAAAAAGATTTCTTCTAACGTTTGATTCATAGAACGATCTGGTTCGATATCAGCAAACTGCCCTAATACCAAACCTTTTATTCCATCAAAAACACCAGACAAACGCAAATTTTGAACCATACGATCGATATGATACATACGTTCGCTCAAATCTTCGATGAATAAGATTTTACCCTCCGGACGGACCGCATAGGGGGTTCCCGTCAAGGCATATAAAAGCGAAAGATTACCACCAACCAGTTCTCCTGTGGCAACTCCCGCACGATTGTATTTCTTTCCTTTGGTGACTTTATAAGAGACCTCCTTGCCGAACAGCATATTCTTCAGAGAGGAAACAGCCTTTTTATTATCACTCTGATGTGCCAATGCTTTCGCCATAACTCCATGGATAGAGGCGAATCCCTCCTTCTCAAAACGCGAATGCAGAGTGGTTATGTCACTGAACCCAATCAACCATTTAGGACGTTGTGCAAAGCCTTTGAAACAGAGTTTGTCCACTATACGAAGAGCTCCATAGCCACCACGTCCGCATAGAATAGCAGCAATAGAAGGGTCATCCATCGCTTGTTGCAAATCAAACAAACGTTGTTCATCACTACCCGCATAACGGCCATACTTACCTTTTGCATAGGCACCCACCACGGGAACCAATCCCCAGGAAATCAATGTTGCACAAGCGCCATCAATCAAAGCAGGATCAACCGCTCCCGCAGGCGAAACAATAGCCACCTTGTCTTTGGGACGCAAGAAGGCTGGTCGAATACAATCCTTTACCGCCATATTCTTAATGATTTGTGAGTTTGAAAAAAAAGACAACGAAGATACACTCTCCGTTGTCTTTAATGTATTAAGCCAATAAACTCTTCACCTTATCAGAGATAGCTTTTCCTTCTGCCTTGCCAGCCAATTTCTTAGAAGCGACACCCATCACTTTACCCATCTCCTTAGCAGATGTAGCGCCCACCTCAGCAATGATTTCCTTGATGGCAGCCGTCAACTCCTCGTCAGACATCTGAGCAGGGAGATATTTCTCAATTACAGCAGCCTCAGCCAACTCGCCTTCTGCAAGTTCAGGACGGTTCTGCTCTGTGAAGATAGCAGCCGATTCTTTTCTTTGTTTCACCATTTTTTGAAGAATCTTGATAGCTGTTTCATCTGAGAGCTGATCGTTAGCTCCCTTTGCTGTTTTTGCCTCCAAAAACTCTTTCTTTATACCACGTAATGCCTCTAAAGAGACTTTGTCTCTTGCAAGCATAGCTTTTTTAATGTCGTCGTTAACTTGATCAAATAATGCCATATCAGTACGAATTATTTATATTTATTAATCTACATTTGAATGAAGAAAATCATTCTTATCATTTATATTCAAGCCATTCTCATCAGACAAAGAGAAACGAGAAGACTCGAAAGAAGAAGATGATGAACCACCAAGATTAGAAATCGGACCATCATCTGAATCTTCATCCTCGAACGTAAAAGGTTGCTGAGGGAGTGACTCCACTGTATTCGCTACTGGTTTATTTTTCTGAGCTACAGGAGAGTCATAGTATTTTGAATACAAGCTCTCACTCACCTGATTATCATCGGCAGGTGCCGTTGCGTAGGATTGATTGGCAGCCATACGACCATCCATGCCTCCGTAAGGTTGGGAAGGGTATGTTGGGTTTTGCCATTGAGGAGTAGCATTATTCATCATACCACTCGAATAGGAAACTCCATCAGAAGCAGGAGTATCCAAACTGATGGTTTTAATTTTACCTCCATAGGTTGATGGATTATCAGCCTTACCGTTTCCAATAGCTGAATCAATCTCACTACTAGGGAATCCAGTTGCCACGATGGTAATACACAACTCATCATCCTGCAATTTAGGATCCTTGGTCGCACCCCAGATAATTTGGTTTTCATCAAACTGAACCTCATCCTGCAAATAATCCGTGATGGTTGTCAACTCATCCACCAATATACCATTGGCACCATAAGCGATATTCAATAGAATATCTTTGGCGCCATGCAAATTCGTAGAGAGCAACAATGGAGAATCCAACGAGTTTTGAATAGCAGTCAGTGCTCTATCTTTTCCTGAGGCTTTGGCAGCACCCATTACGGCAGAACCACTATCGGTCATTACGGTCTTCACATCCTCCAAGTCCACATTAATATAACCTGGCAATGTAATGATCTCAGCAATACCTTTAGCAGCTGTTGCCAAGATATCATCTGCGAAAGCAAATGCTTTATCAAGGGTATAGTCTGGATAAATCTTACCAATACGTTCCGTGCTAATCACCAAGATGGAGTCGACACATTTACGCATCTCATTAACGCCCTTTAATGCCTGAGTGATACGACGTTTTCCCTCGAACTTGAATGGAATAGTAACAATACCTACCGTAAGGATACCCATATCCTTAGCAGTTTTAGCGATAAGAGGGGCTGCACCTGTACCTGTTCCACCACCCATACCAGCAGTCACAAACACCATTTTTGTGGAGTCTTGCAATAGCTCTTTGATTTTATCCAATGAATAAGTAGCAGCCTCGCGACCTTTTTCAGGTGCATTACCTGCTCCGAGTCCCTCCATACCCAACTGGATTTTGGTTGGAACAGGAGAATTATACAATGACTGATTGTCTGTATTACAAACAACGAAGTCAACATTATTGATACCTAATTCATACATGTGATTAGCCGCATTGGTACCTCCACCACCAACGCCAATCACCTTTATTACTGGCTTATCAATAGAAATCTCTCCGACTCCTTTGCCAATTTGTATTACGTCTTCCATAACCTATATTTTAATTTCTTATTAAATTTATTTTCTATTCAAATAAAAGTTTCTCTGAACCTTCTCCTAATTCAATCTCCAACCATATTACATCTTATCGCTATCCGACTCACCTGGATCTTTGAAAAGGTCGTCCATAAAGGAGCCTACGGTTGCCTTTACCTTTTGAGCAAATGATTTGCCGCCAGCCGACTGCTTCTTTTCTGGTTTTTCCACCGTTTGTTCTATCTTTTCCATGACGACAGAGCCTCCCTGTGCATTATAAAGTGCACCCAACACAGCCGCAAACGGAAGAATCTTCGTATCATCACCCATATCAATCACAGAACCCAAACGAGTGGAAATACCCAATGTTGCCTCCACCTTTTCCTTCAAGTATAACAACTTAGATCCACCTCCAACTAAGACGATCTGGTTGATGTTTTGGGTAGACATGACATAAGATATCACCGCTTCAACTTGAGAAAGAATCTTATTCAAGCGATCCTCTACAATCCGAGTCACCATTTCACTTTCAAAATAACGTTCCTCACCACATACCATCATGGTGAAATAGCAAGGTTTCATAAATCCTGGTGCCGCGCATATATTGTGTTTAATTGTTTGAGCTTTATCTTCTGGCACCTTCAATTCTTGGAGATCTCTTGTAATATGGTTGCTTCCCTTTGGTAGAATATATACATATTTCATCACTTTGTTCTGAAACAATGAGACAGAAGTGTCCATGGCGCCAAAATCAATCAGCACCGCTCCATCCATCCGTTCTTGTTCCGTCAGCACAACATTAGCCGTGGTCAATGGAGAAAGGCAGAATTCCACATTCGGATAACCAGCTCTCTCGAAGCAAGTTCTAACATTGGAAATCAAATCCTTCTTCACCAAAATATTTTGTATGACGACAGAGAGTTGTTCACATACGCATCCCACAGGAGTAGTCTCTTCACAACCATCCAAGATATAACGTTGAGGAATAGACATGAAATAGTCCATATTGTTACTGTAGGAATTCATCGCAGACTTTTCATTCTCCTCCAACATACTTCTAATCAACTCCTCCGTCACCTCCTCATGCGGTAAATTTCGAACTATGGTTTTGAACACTCCTTGCGTGTCGGCCGCCGATAGTGCCACATATACTTTATCGATGGTAAGTCTATATCCCTCAGGTAAATAATTCTCCTTCTTAGCCCAGTTTACCAACCTATTTTTCAACTTAGTCATTAAATTTTTCACACGACCAGCCACTTCACTGATGTTTTTCACATAACCTCGACAAATTCCAGAAGATTGTTCTGTGTCGGAGGTGATGCAGATAAACCGACCGGCCTCATTGACATAACCGATAGCTCCTTTCACTTTGGAGCTCCCCAAATCGATCGCAACCGATAATTTACTTAAATCCATATTCTCCATAAAGCTCAATATTTATATTTGAATTGCAACTCATTTTTTCGTACACACTACCTGTCCTTCATACATAAGGTTAATCTCCTTATAACTATTCCAGCCCAGCTTGTTAAAACCATTCTTATAAACTTGATACAGCTTGTCCAGTTTCTTCTGATAACCTTCCAACTTACCAAGTTTGACTATTTGATTTCCAACGCGGGGAACAATGGTCAATTCCTCTCGTTCATTCACATCAATCTGCTCCACAAAGGCATTCCAAAAGGCATCTTCTCGCAAGAAAAGTGCGAATTCATATAGATCACCTTTTGCAAATTTCTCTGTCACCTGACCGGTCACAACTGGAACATAAGCAGCAAAATTTTCAGCTATCCGCAACACATCACCATCACGATCCACATAATAGTTCGAACGTTCTGTTATCACACGCAAAATCGGCTCTCGCTGATAAATCGATATTCTCACCATACCTGAAGGAGTCTTGTAGCAATCGGCCTTCTTTATGCGAGACTTACGCTCCAACGACTTCTCAATCTTTGCCGGATCAATCATCTCGCCACGTACACCAAACGGACTCAGTTTATCTTGTTCCAAGAAGGAAAGCACCTCCTTCTTCGAAACAAAGCGCAATGTCAAACTATCCTCTATCGTCACTTGACAGGTCGTACAGATTCGTTCATCTGAACGAAACGCAAAAATTGAAATGGACGTAGCCAAATAGGCAACGATCAGAATAAAGACCGTTACATGTGCCACTTTTCTCCAATTAATTTTTACTGCCATACGTTGTTAGTTTAACATTATAAACTCTTTTTATTTCAGTCGTTTTCGCAAGCGCTGTTCAATCTCCGGAATCAAAAGATCCAAATCGCCAGCTCCCACCATCAACAAGACATCATAATCATGGTAATCTGCTGATGCCACCAACTCATCCTTTGAGAAGAGTCGCTTGTTCGACACCGACACCTTATCCAATAACATCTGAGAAGTAACACCCGGAATAGGTTTCTCTCTAGCTGGATAGATATCCAACAAAATCAACTCATCTGCCAACGAAAGTGCCGAAGCAAAATCATCTGCCAAGTCTCTCGTTCTCGTATATAGATGTGGTTGAAAGACAACCGTCAACTTTCTGCCTTCATACAAACGGCGGACGGATTCAATGCTCGACCTCAGTTCGTTCGGATGGTGTGCATAGTCATCCAAAAGAACAATCTTATCAGACTTGATATGGAAATCAAAACGACGTTTCACACCTGAATAAGAGAGCATGCCTGCACGTAACTCATCCGCAGAAACACCATTCAGCCATGCGATAGCCATCGCTGCCACACCGTTTTCGATATTCACATAGACTGGGACACCCAATTGGATATCCTTTATCACCTCAGATGGAGTGACAAAATCGAAAAAGATCTCTCCATTTCCAATACGAATATTGGTAGCATGAAAATCACCTTTATCCACTGAATAGGTATAACGTTTCACACCTTTTTGCAATTGAGGATGAATAGGAAGTCCCTCTTTTATCAGCAAAACGCCATCTGGACGAATCAATGAGGTGAACTCCTCAAAGCTTTTTCGATAGGCCTCCACAGTGCCATAAATATCCAAATGGTCGGCATCCACCGCCGTAACTACTGCCATATAAGGGGAAAGAGTCAAGAAGGAGTGGTCGAACTCATCTGCTTCGATAACCACTAAATCGCTCTTATCCGATAGCAAGAGATTCGTTTGATAATTCTTAGAGATACCCCCCAAGAAGGCGTTGCAATCCACGGACGACTGATGAAGCAGATGAGAAAGCATGGTCGATGTAGTTGTTTTCCCATGTGTACCAGAGACACAGAGTCCCTTCTGCATGCGCGTAATCTCACCTAAAATCTGAGAACGTTTCTGTACAACAAACTGATGTTCCTTGAACCACACCATCTCCGACATGGTAGCAGGAACAGCAGGAGTAAACACCACCACTGTATCATCTGGTTTGCGGTAATTAGTCGGAATCAGATTGACATCATCCTCATAATGAATAAGGATTCCCTCCTGTTCCAATGCTTTCGTCAAAGCAGAGGGTGTTCGGTCGTAGCCAGCCACCGAGAAACCTTTCGCTTTAAAATAGCGAGCCAAGGCACTCATACCGATACCACCGATACCTAAGAAATATATGTTCTTTTTTAAAATCATTCTTTCACTAATTTAAGAACTTCATCTGCAATACGATCGGCAGAATCTAACTGTGCTAAGGATCTTGCGCCTTCGCCCAACGATTCGAGTTGATCTGTATTTTGTATCAAAGCAAGCGCTTCATCCACCATCTTAGCAGGAGCATCCACATCGGCAATCATCACAGCTGCGCCAACAGAAGATAAGGCTTGTGCATTCTTTGTTTGATGGTCTTCCGCCACATTAGGCGAAGGAACCAATATGGAAGGTTTACCCAACAAGCATAGCTCAGAAATAGAACTTGCACCTGCACGTGATACCACCAAGTCGGCAACAGCATAGGCATAATCCATACGTTTCACAAAATCAGTGATTAAGATGGATGGCAATTCCTTTCCTTCCACAGCCTTTTGAATATTTTCAAAATAATATTTACCAGTTTGCCAGATCACTTGAATACCCGATTCGTTCAGTTTCTCCAAACCAGCCAAGACACTCTGATTGATGGTGCGAGCACCCAAGCTACCGCCAATGATCAGCAATGTTCTCTTTTCTGGTGAGAAGTGGAAGAAATCGTAGGCTTCCTGAGCCTTTGGAGTCACTTCGAGAACATTTTGACGAACAGGATTACCCGTTAGTATAATCGACTCGGCAGGGAAGAATCGATCCATATGGTCGTAAGCCACACAAATCTTAGCAGCCTTCTTAGCCAACAATTTATTCGTCACACCCGCATACGAATTTTGTTCTTGTAGTAAGGTTGGTATACCCAATGAATTGGCAGCATACAACGTAGGTCCGCTCGCATATCCACCCACACCTACAACTACGTTGGGAGCAAACTCTTTGACAATCTTCTTAGCCATTCTAAGGCTTTTAAACAACTGTAACAACACCTTGAAATTCTTCAACAAGTTACTTCTGTTAAAGCCTGCCACTGGCAAACCTTTAATTTCGTATCCCGCATTTGGAACTTTCTCCATCTCCATACGTCCTTCTGCGCCCACAAAAAGAAATTCAGCATCCGGCCTTTTCTTTTTCAATGCATTGGCTATCGAGATAGCAGGGAATATATGTCCACCTGTTCCTCCACCGCTTACGATAAATTTTAATTTTGCCATATCTCTAACTATTTATATTAATTATCACTTCAATCATGCTGGTTGTGCATCCAACTCGAGAGGCTCCTCTTTCATCTCTTTTTTCTTCGGAGCATCTGGCTTCTCCTCTTTCTTCGCTGCTTGCTGCGACATTGACTCATTGCTAACACAAAGGATAATGCCAAAATACAAACAAGTAATCAAGATGGAGGTACCACCCCTACTAAAGAGAGGGAGAGGCTGACCAGAGACAGGGAAGAGTCCCATCGCAATGAAAACATTGATATAGGTCTGCACCATAATCATAGAGGAGAGTCCCAACACCACCAACGACTGTACCACCGAGTTGCAATACTGTCGAATCAGTACTCCCACCCTATACATAAAAATCAGGTATAGAAGCAGAATAAACAAAGCGAAGACCCCTACCTCCTCAACCATCAAAGAGAATATGAAATCGGCATATGCCAAAGGGAGGAAGTCTCTTTGTATACTGTTACCTATGCCTAGTCCGAACCATTTACCACTTGCCACAGCAATCTTAGCACGGTCCTCTTGATAGGTCTGATCATTCAATTTGTAGTTTGCATCATGAGGCTGTTCTGCTTCGAAGTGACGCATGAGACGATGTTTCCAGGTTAATGCTCTATGAAAGACGCCACGAGGTTTCGCCGTAGAGAGTTGTTCCGTTGCAGCGGAAGTCACAGTAGGAGAACTCTCTTCTGGGATCAACATCAATGCACCAACACCCAAGGCAACCGCCAAGACGCCAACACCCACCATTTTCAAAATCAATTTGAATGATAATCGAGCATAAAACATCATCATAAAGCCAATCATCATCAGCAGTAAGAAGGTGGAGAGGTTTTCAGTAGCAATGATTACCGATGGGACACCTAAGATCAACAAATATTTCATCAGTCCATCATCCGGAGTCACGTTCTTTTGATTCTGATACTTAGCCAAGGTACTAGCTAGATAGAGAATCGTAAAGATCTTTGCTATCTCAGAAGGTTGGAAAGCAATCGGGCCCAGCTGAAGCCAACGCTTTGCACCATTCACCTCAACACCAATCAGCGGTGTGAGAATCAAAAAGATAATCGAAAGGAAATAGAGCGGTTTGGACAATCCAATGATAAACCTGAAAGGTATGCGATGTACCAAAAAGACAACAATCAATCCTCCGAGCAAAAACAGGACATGCGACCATACAGGACCATAATAGTAGCCACCACGAGCAACTGCCCTATGTGCCAACGAACTAGAAGCGCTGTACATAGTGAAGGCAGATATCAGCATCATCATGATGACGAGGCCCCAAATGATTTTATCTCCTTTTATGTATGTCGAAAGGAACTTTTGCATCTGTCTCTCTTACATCTTTATTATAATTGTCTAACGCACTCTTTAAACTGAGTACCTCGATCCTCATAACTCTTAAACAAATCAAAGCTTGCGCAACATGGTGAAAGCAATACAGTATCGCCACTTGATGCCAAACGATAACACTTATCGATGGCCTCTTTCATGGATGATGCATCTTCAATGGCAGGAACCATGCCATCAAAGAACTTATGCAACTTGGTGTTATCGACACCCAAGCATACAATAGCCTTCACCTTATTCTTCACCAACTCCTCTATTTCTGTGTAATCATTACCTTTATCTTTTCCACCTAAAATCAGGACAACAGGTTCGGTCATACACTGAAGTGCATACCAGCAAGAGTTTACATTCGTAGCTTTTGAATCGTTGATGAAACGAATGCCTCCCACTTTAGCCACCTCTTCCAAACGATGTTCAGCGCCTTTAAAGGTTTGAAGCGAAGAACGGAGCTTATCGTCTGAGATATCACACAAGCAAGCAGTGATACTTGCCGCCATAGAGTTGTACATGTTATGAGTACCTCTCAATGGAATAGATGAAACTGGGATCTCTACAGAACGACTTTGTGTATTGATCTTCATCAGTTCATTCTCGATATA
>CACZUS010000027.1:0-27358 GCA_902784425.1 uncultured Bacteroidales bacterium | reverse complement strand
TGAATAACAGGGTCATCATTCCAATAGATGAAATAGTCTGACGCCTTCATGTTTTGTACAATACGGAACTTAGAGTTGATATAGTTTTGAAATTTGTATTCGTAACGGTCCAAATGGTCAGGCGTAATGTTCAACAAAACAGCCACATCAGCCTTAAACTCATACATTCCATCCAATTGGAAACTGCTCAATTCAATCACATAGTAATCTTTGTCTTCCAAAGCCACTTGACGAGCCAAGCTGAAACCGATATTACCAGCCAGGCCCACATTCAATCCAGCCTCTTTTAGGAGGTGATGAATCAACATTGTAGTGGTTGTCTTACCATTACTACCTGTGATGCATATCATCTTCGCATCAGTGTAACGATTAGCGAATTCTATCTCTGAAATAATTGGGATAGAACGTTGTCTTAGTGCAACTATCATCGGAGCATTTTCAGGGATACCAGGACTCTTCACCACCTCATCGGCAGATAATATTTTATCCTCTGTATGCATTCCCTCTTCCCATGGAATCGAATAAGAATCCAACTCTTTTTTATATGGGTCCTTAATCGTTGACTTGTCGGAAACAAACACGTCAAATCCCTTGGCTTTGGCTAATATGGCAGCACCTACGCCACTTTCTCCTGCACCTAATACAACAATTCTTTTCATGATTCACTCTATATTTTTACCGTTTAACGAATTTTCAATGTAATGATAGTTAGCATAGCTAACAAAATGGTGATAATCCAAAAACGAGCCACAATCTTCGACTCTGGAATATTCTTTTTCTGATAATGATGATGCAATGGCGCCATCAAAAAGATTCTCCTTCCCTCTCCATACTTTTTCCTCGTATATTTGAAATAGGAGGTCTGAAGAATCACAGAGAGACTCTCCACAAAGAAGATTCCACATAAGATTGGTAGCAACAACTCCTTACGAATGATAATGGCACTTACGGCTATCACGCCTCCAATCATCAAACTACCCGTATCACCCATAAAGACCTGAGCTGGATAGGCATTGTACCATAAGAATCCTATCAGTGCACCCACAAAGGCACACAAGAAGATAACCAACTCCTCCGAATTAGGTATATACATTATGTTAAGATAGCTGGCAAACTCCACGTGACTGGAAAGATAAGCCAGAATCACCAGCGTGATACCGATGATGGCCGACACACCCGTCGACAAGCCATCCAAGCCATCCGTCAAGTTGGCGCCATTGGAAACGGCTGTCACAACTATGATCACCATCAACATGAAGAAGATCCAACCCAGTACCTGTGCATTTTCACCAGCCCATGTGAAGATGTATGAATAGTCGAAATTGTTATTTTTTACGAATGGAATAGTGGTCTTCGTCGATTTCTCCGACTTGTTCACATATTCAACCACCTCCGTATCTTGTCTGATAGTGGTTGTGTTCTCACGAATCACCACATCATCACTCAAATAGAGTGTCATGGCAACAAGGAAACCAATACCAATCTGACCGATGATTTTATATCTGCCCTTCATTCCCTCTTTATCTTTCTTGAAGACTTTGATGTAATCATCCCAGAATCCCATGATTCCCAACCATATCGTTGAGATAACCATCAGGATAATGTAGATGTTGTCCAATTTTGCAAAGAACAACACGGGAACAAGGATGGAGACAATGATAATGACACCTCCCATTGTAGGGGTACCCTTCTTAGCCATCTGTCCAGCCAAGTCCAAATCTCTGATGGTTTCACCGATCTGTTTCTTTTGCAGATATTGAATGATTTTTTTCCCAATGAACGTAGCGATTAACAATGCACATATGAAAGCCAACGCAGCACGGAAAGAAATGTACTTAAACACTCCCGCTCCTGGCATTCCCAATTGAGAAAAATAATTGAACAAATAATAAAACATCGTATATAAATTTTAACAAGTTATCTATCTATTTCATCACCTCTCGAACCACTTCATGATCGTCGAAATGATGTTTCACTCCTTTTATCTCTTGATAATCTTCATGTCCCTTCCCTGCTATGAGAATGACATCAGATGGTTGTGCCAACAACGCAGCCGTCTTAATGGCTTGATAACGATCTGGAATGGTGATCACCTTTGACATCTCACCTGCCTTCAATCCAGCCAACATATCATTGATGATATCTTGAGGTTCCTCATCTCGCGGATTATCAGAAGTGATAATTACCTGATCACTGCCTGCAACTGCCTCTTGTGCCATCATCGGGCGTTTACCTTTATCTCGATTACCGCCACAACCCACAACAGTTATCAAACGACCATTACCACAACGCACCACGTTGATCGTGTCGATCACATTTTTCAATGCATCTGGTGTATGTGCATAATCAACAATGGCTTTATAACCTGATGGTGCAGCAATAGGTTCGAAGCGGCCACAAACAGGACGCAAGGCACTCAGGTGAACCAACACCTCCTCCTTAGGGAATCCAAGAGAGACTGCTGCGCCAAACACTGCCGTCAGATTCGATGCGTTGAACTTACCAATGAATGGAACATAGACCTCAACTCCATTCATCAACAGATGCATACCTTCAAATCCATCCGACAAAACGGTTGTCTTAAAGTCGGTCAGTGTATGCAATGAATAGCCCAATTTCTTTGCTTTCGTATTTTGTAACATCACCCGTCCATTCTTGTCATCCTCATTCGTCAAGGCGAAAGCCTCTTCTGAGAGAGAGTCGAAGAAACGTTTTTTGACATTCAAATAGTTGGCAAATGTCTTATGATAATCCAAATGATCTCTGGTTAGATTGGTGAAGATACCACCTTCAAAGACCAAACCCTCGATACGATGTTGGTCGATGGAGTGAGAACTCACCTCCATAAAGGCGAAGGTACAACCAGCCTCCACCATACGAGCCAATAGAGAGTTGATAGTCAGTGAATCTGCCGTTGTATGAGTGGCAGGGAAAGAATCGTTCACCACATAATTGCGAACGGTGGAGAGCAATCCACATTTGTAACCCATGCGACTGAACAACTGATATAAGAGGGTGGCAATGGTGGTTTTACCATTCGTACCCGTCACACCCACAAGACGCAATGAAGAAGATGGATAGTCGTACCATGCAGAAGCGATTTGGCCCAGTGCCGCACTTGAATTCTCAACGAGCACATAGGTGACCGCATCCGATAGTTGGTCTGGCAATGTTTCGCAAACAATAGCCTTTGCACCTTTTTCGACCGACGAAGTGATAAACGTGTGACCATCCACCGTTGTTCCACGGGTAGCCACAAAAAGAGAGCCGTTCGTCACCTTACGTGAGTCGAACTGCACATCAGAGATTTCAACGGAAGGTTCTCCCACCCATTTTAGCACTTTCGTACTAGCCAATATATCATTTAAATTCTTCATATCATTTTAAATTAAGAACAACCAAATTACCTTTTATAGCAGCACCTCCTGGAGGTATCGACTGGGAATAGACCGTTCCAACGCCACTCAATTTCACCTTCAATCCACGGTTCTCCATCAAAAAGACGGCATCCTTGGCACCCATTCCAACCACATTCGGAACAATACCGTCGCGCACATTTTGGTTGGCCAGGTCGATTCCCGTCTTCGAGGAATATGAGCGGCACCAACCTGATGTCATCTTTTTATCCGTGCGGTATTTCAAGCCTAGTTTGTCCAACAAAAAGGAGAGGTCTTTATAATTACCATCCTTGGATGCCGGATAGAATTGTTCATCCGTCGACCTGGTGATGTCTGTCAGGTATGTACGAGTCAGCGGACTCTGTGCATAGATACGCTCTGCCACGTTTTTAAACACTTCACCAGAGATACCACCAGCAGAAGGATAGTATTTTTGTGTATTGGGATACCATACCACCACAATCATCGAATATTTAGGATTATCTGCAGGGAAGTAACCACAAAAGGTCAGCTGATGTTTTCGCTGACCGCCCACTTTCTGTACTGCAGTTCCTGTTTTGCCTGCAATCAGAAAATGATCTGAATGCACATTCTTAGCCGTTCCCTTCTCCACCACATCGATCATCATCCGTCTTACTTTATCCAGAGTTACCTGACTGCACAACTTTTCGTTGATGACATTGATCTTATCGTTTCGTTGCAACTCCTTTCCATTGTAATAGATACCTTTGAGCAAGGTGGGCTGGATCATTTTTCCATTATTGGCGAGACCATTATAAAAGGTGAGCAGATTAATGGGTGGAATATTGATTTCATATCCATGAGCCATCCATGGGAGAGTTGTCTTAGACCATGTTGGATCGTTCACATTTTTAATTCTCGGTTCCGCCACACCATTCAACTCAATCGACAAAGGAGTGTTCAGTCCCATCTTATAAAGAGCCTCAACATACTTCATCGGTTCTTTGTTGAACTTATCCTCTATAATTTTAGCGATTACTATATTAGAAGAGACCTGAATACCACGGTTCAGAGAAATCTTTCCATTCTGACCAGCTCTGTGGTGGTTCCAATCCTTCATATCTCTACCATAGATATGCCAAACGCCATCACCCGTATCAACAATCTTAGAAGTATCAATACCATTTTCCAATGCCACAATTGAGGAGGCTATTTTGAAGGTAGAGCCCGGTTCTGTTTGGGAACTCACCGCATAATTTTCACCTTCAACATAGTTTCCTGCCGCATCACGTTTCAGATTGCTCATGGCTTTAATCTGGCCTGTTGCCACCTCCATCACCACAGCACAACCCTTTTCAGCCTCCACTCGTGAAAGAGTCTTACGTAATGCATTATCGGTGATGTCCATGATATTCACATCCATGGTGGTCATCACATCCTTTCCTTCTATCGGTTCTTCAATAACGATATCATGTTTTCGGCTACCCACATAAAGTTCTTGAGCCAAGCCAGGGACACCCCTCAACACAGAATCGAACCGATGTTCCAATCCACTCTTACCACCTTTGTCTATTTCAGCATACAGACCACCAATCGTACGAGAGCACATGCAGGTGGAGCCAAACGGGAATTTTCTACTAACCTGCTCGTAGGGAGTCAAACCACCAACATTACTTCCTAAGTTGAACAATGGAAAGGTTTTCACACGCTTCAAATCCACATAAGAGATTTTCTGCTTACTGAGTTTATAGTATCGAGACCCCTTGTTATAACCATTCCTCAAATGCGTTTTAATCACAGAAGAAGGAACATTATAAAAGTGACCCAACGAATCGGACAAGGCGGGCAAACAAGAATCAAAGAGAGCAGGAGTCATTCCAGCTGCTCTAAAATCCATGTGCAAGACATACGAAGGAATACTTGTCACAAGAAGTTTTCCATCGCATGACAAGATGTTACCACGATGCGGTTCTATCTCTTTCTTCTTGCTTTGCTGAGTTCCAAGGTTTCTCCAGAAATCGCCTTCCGTCACCATCGTATCGTACATCTTATATACGACAGGAATCATCAATGCCAACATAATGACATAGATGAGGGTGAAGCGATTCAATATTTCCTTTTTAATGGAACTCATAAAATTTTCAAACTATAATTTTTAAGTTGTTGTCATTTTTTCTTTATCACTATCGGTGGCGTTTGAGAAGGCAAGAGCGTCGTATCTTTTCGCCAGACTAACTGCTGGACTCGTGATTGCTTTCCCAATCCCAGCAGATCAGACGAACGGGTCATCGCATCAAACTTCACATCCTCCAACTCTTTTTTTGCCTTTTCAATTTTCAAGATCTTATCCTCACAACTATACCGCAACCCAATATGACAGAAAATAAAGAAGACGATTAAAAAGCATAAAGGGACCTGACGTTTCAGGAAATCTTTACGAAAGATGTTTCCTGTAAAAACATCACGGATGGAACCACTCGTGAAATCAGTGAATTCCTTCACATTTTGCAACGGTTTTTCAAAAAAACTCATCCTTTAATCACTGCTCGTTTTCTATTTTTTCTGCAATCCTCAACTTAGCACTGCGAGAACGAGGATTTGCCTCAATCTCGGCATCATCGGGGACTATCACCTTATTATTAACCAATCGGAAAGGCGATTTTCTATTTCCGAAGAAATCTTGTTCCACCTTTCCTTCAAAATTACCAGACTTCATAAAGTTTTTCACCAAGCGATCTTCCAAGGAATGGTAGGTCAACACCACCAATCGTCCACCAGGTTTCAACACGCTCAAAGTCTGTTGCAACATCGCCTTCAAAGCATCCATTTCATGATTCACCTCAATGCGGATAGCTTGGAAGAGACGTGCCATATCTTTTTTCTGTTTGTCTTTTCCCAAGAATGGTTCCATCAGCGAAACCAAATCACCAATTTGAGCAAACGGCTTTTCTCCTCTTGCTTTTACAATCACGGAGGCCAACTTTCTCGCATTGGACAATTCTCCATAATAGAATAGGAGGTCTGCCAACTTTTCCTCCGAATAAGTATTGAGCACCTCGGCAGCTGTCAGTTGAGCTTTCTGATTCATCCGCATATCAAGCGCACCATCAAATCGGAAAGAGAATCCCCTCTCAGCCTCATCGAAATGATGAAAAGAGACACCCAAATCAGCCAAGATACCATCCACCTGTTCGGCATCATGATATTTTAGAAAATTGGAGAGGAAACGGAAATTACTTCTAACAAACGTGAATCTTTTATCTGGAATCACATTTTGAAGGGCATCCAAATCCTGATCAAAGGCAATCAATCTGCCATTTTCACCCAATCTGTTCAAGATCTCTCGCGAGTGTCCACCCCCACCAAATGTAACATCCACATAGATGCCATTCTTCTGTATCTGCAGTCCCTCCATACAAGGAATCAGCAAAGCTGGAGTATGATAAACATTCGCCATATATATTTTATTATATGTTTACATCTAGATCAGAAAGCCAAAAGATTTCCCATCTTCTCCTGTAATGCAGCAGAAAAATCTTCATCAGACATCATTCCATCTTCAAGGTTCTCAGCCTTCCATATTTCAAAATAGCTACCCATACCCACAAAAAGAGCCTCTGTATCAACACCGATGACATCCAAATGTTTCTTTTGTATCAGGACACGACCGCTTGCATCAATATCCACCTGCTCCACACTCGAAGCAAACTGACGATACAAACGTTGGTCGTCTTTATTCCACATGTTCAATTTTGATGTGAATTGCGCATCAATCTTCTCCCATTCTGAGTTCGGATAGAGCTTCACACACTTCGCAATTGGATCTACCCGCAAGCAAAGTGAAGTCTCGCCTGCCGCTTCCAGCATGCGTCGATAGGCGGCTGGAACGAACAAACGTCCCTTGTTGTCTACCTTAGCTTCTATTTTACTCAAAAACTTGTACATACGCATTTATACAATTTCACATTCGCAAAGATAAAAATAATTTTCATTCCCCCACTATCCCCCACTTCACTTTTTATTAACTATTTTTTTATTTTTATTAACCACCACCTGTTCACCACCAACAAGTTATCAACAAGTTACCAACAAATAGGGGTATTCCCCAAGAAATAATTTTCACAAATCTATTTCCAACAACTGTCAACCAAGATGAAGTTTTTTTAAACACCTAGTTTTCACCCCATTCTCCACCACTCAAAAAAAAATCAAGTAAAAACAAGGAACTTTTCCTTCTTTAATAATTTTTAACTAAATTTGCAGTAATAAGACAAAGATGGAAAAGAACAGAATTGAAGCGACAAACCCGAATTGCGTTCAAATTGACTTTGATAGCGTTCTAGAAAGCAAAATCCCTTCCGTAAAAAGGAAATTGCCGAAGTTTGTCATTTCATATCTAAAAAAAATCTTCCACGAAGACGATATCAACTACATCTTCCGAACTTATGGTCATCTGTATGGCGCAGAATTTGCAGAAGCCATTATGACAGATTACTTTAAGACTCCAATGACGCTAGAGGGAGAGGAGAATTTACCGTCTGACGGACGAATCATTTTTGCATGCAATCACCCGCTGGGTGGATTGGACGGAATTGCACTTCTCGCCTTGTTGGGAAAGAGATATGAGGGACTGAAGGTTCCCGTCAACGACCTACTGATGTATATTGACAATCTGAAAGAAAGTTTTATTCCAGTAAATAAGCTGCAAGGCAAAGGTCAAAGCAAAAACATCTCCAACCTCATCAACCAGGCATGCGAGTCGGACAAAGCCATACTTTTCTTCCCCGCCGGCGTCTGCTCCCGCAAACAAAAAGACGGAAGTATCCGAGATAACGAATGGAAGAAAACCTTTGTCTCGAAAGCGAAAGAATATCAAAGGGACATTGTCCCACTTCATTTTGAGGGTCACAACTCAAAATTCTTTTACAACCTAGCCTACTACAGAACCAAATTCGGAGTCAAAGCGAACATAGAAATGCTCTATTTAGTGGATGAATTGTTCAAACAGAAAGGTAACACATTCACTATCACGGTTGGAAAACCCATTTCTTACGCGGATTTAGACAACAGGAAAACAGATAAAGAGTGGGCCGAGGAAATAAAAAAGATATCTTACAGTTTAACTAAAAGGTGAGTCCAATAAATTCACCATTTAAACAAAAAAAGGCATAAACATGGAAGAGATTATTGCACCAATTAGCACAGAGCTCATAGAGGCGGAATTGACGCGCGATTTATTCCTCCGCAATACAAACAAAGGAGGAAACGAGATATACATCGTGACAAACAAGAATGCGCCCAACACAGTGAGAGAAATTGGTCGACTCAGAGAAATCTCTTTCAGAAATGCTGGCGGAGGCGCCGGTGTCAGTTGCGACATTGATGAATATGACACAATGGAGCATCCTTATCACCAACTTATTGTTTGGAATCCAGAGGCTCGCGAGATCATTGGCGGATACCGCTACCTCCATGGTTGTGAAGTGACATTCAATGCGGATGGGCAACCTCATCTTACTTCGTCTCACCTGTTTACCTACTCCGACAGATTCATCCACGAATTTCTTCCATACACGATAGAATTGGGTCGTTCGTTTGTCCGTCCAGAATATCAATCCACCAAAATGGGAGCAAAGAGTCTTTATGCACTCGACAACCTTTGGGATGGATTGGGAGCATTGACACTCGTCATTCCTAACACAAAATATTTCTTTGGGAAAGCCACCATCTATCGCTCGTTCGACGAAAAGTGTCTCTGTTGCTTATTCGCTTTCATGAAGAAGTATTTCCCCGACAAAGAAAACCTTGTTACTCCTCGTTATCCGTATGACATAGAGTCGAAATACACTGGTATGAATGAAATTCTAACAGGATCCAATTACAAGGAAGACTACACGATACTGAAGAGCTATGTCAAACAATCTGGTCACAACATACCACCGCTCGTCAATGCATACATGTCGCTCTCTCCAACCATGCGCACCTTCGGTTCTTGCATCAACGATGAGTTTGGTGATGTGATTGAAACAGGTCTGATGATCACCATCGAGGAGATTTTCGAACAGAAGAAACTACGTCACGTAGCCACCTTCCTTGAAGAGCAACAAAACAAGAAATCATCTCTCGAGCTATAACGCTAACGGAGATGACCTCTTGTGATCTGCTATTTTTGGAGAATCAAATCTGCTACTTTAATATCACAGAAATCAACCAATTGTTGCGGATTCATCTTTATCTGAAGTCCGCGCACTCCCGCACTGATATAGATAAAATCAAAGTTCATCGCCGTCTCATGAATAAAGGTAGGGTAAGGTTTCTTCATACCCAAAGGGGAGCATCCACCTCGTATGTAGCCTGTCAATCCCAATAGTTCCTTCATACCTGTCATGGCACAATTCTTATTGCCAGATATCTTAGCGGCTTTTTTCAAATCCACCTCCTCTGCTCCTGGAATAACGCAAACGAAAATGCCTGTCTTGTCGCCTCTCAAGACCAAGGTTTTGAAGACCAACTCCAAAGGTTCATTCAGTTGGGCAGCCACATGAATGGCACTCAAATCATTTTCGTCCACCTCGTAAGGAACCAACTCATAAGGTATTTTTTTACTATCTAACAAACGAGCTGCGTTTGTCTTTTGTATCTTTTGTCCCATATCATATTTATTTACTGCAAAATTACATCATTTATTGAAATTCAATCCTACTATCGGATTCTTTTACTGCGATTTTACATAAAACGAAAAAGGAGTCTCACGTATGAAACTCCTTTTCTCATTATTAGATAGGTTAGTGTTTATTTATCTGCCAGAAATAATCGGATAAGCATTTCCCTCTTCATCCTTAACTATATAGAAGCCGGCTTTTAATTCGTCGGTTCTACCATTAACGAACTTAGCAACCTTCACCCGTTTTCCTGTAACGTCATACACAACGTATTCGCCGTTCAACACAAACTTGTCAGAAGCAATGTTTTCAACGCCAGTCTCATCCGCCTCAACAAGTTTGAAATTCAGATAATCCAAATCCACCCAGTCGCCCGTGATTTCAACCTTTAAGATATGAGTACCTTTGGTCATCTTATTCAGAGGAGACTTAATTGTGACGAAATCCTCCCAACTGCCAGTGTTTGGAACATCGATGAAACCTCCAGGGGTTCCTTGCGATCCCGGAATCAAGAACTTATCGTCCAAGTAGAGTGTAAATTGAGATCCATTTGCACCAGAAGCAGCATAAGCTTCCACCTCATAAGTACCCGATGTCTCTACCTCCACGGTATACTCAATCCACTCACCCGTCTGCGAGTAACCGATAGCCTTACTATTCATATCAACACCCTCATTACGAGTGTTACCGTTACGGTTTTGTTCATCCATATCATGGTATGCATTACCCTCACCACCGAAATCAAACTCCTCGGCTTCAACCTTACCAGGAATTTTAGCTGGTGTTCCGTTGAATGGCGTTTGCGGTTCAAAGATCGTGAAGTTTTTCACTGCACTTTTTTGTTCTTTATTATCGCTATCATAACCCACAGCATAAACGGAGTGGCTACCATGAGAGAGACCAGACCATGTATAAGAATCACCAGTGGTCAACAACTCATTATCACCATAGATCTTGATGTCATGAAGATTGATATCACCCACAAGAGCTGTAGAGATCTGCACTTCACCAGGGTCTGATGATTGAAGGATATCTACAGAGACAGCGAGTCCAGACGCCTGATATTTACCACAGCCCGTTGAATAGTTGCGTACGAAATTCCAAATGGCTTTTGACGTATGGCAACAATTATCATTGGCAGGGATATGTCCTCTGTTAGGCACTGTGATTAAGACCACATCAGCGTCGCAATCTCCACCACTATAAGTGGTACGAGTGGCACAATTGTCTACTTTATCGGTTGATTTTTGTGTACAATGGTTATGTTTTTGCCATCCATCCACCATTGCTTCAGCACCTACCCATGTTCCATCTGCATTATAATGAACCACGTCATCGCCCGTTCCATGCGTATGAATCAACGGTACAGGACGAGTGGAGGCATTAAACTGTGCCGACATATATCCAGAGATTGGAGCAAATGCAGCGAAATAATCCGGAATGGAATTCATACAATGATAGGTGAGCATACCTCCCATGGAGAATCCGCTTAGATAGACACGTGTCAAATCGATCTTATATGTTTTAGACATTTCTTTAATGATGGCAATAAGGAAATCAGTATCTTTCGTTCCATTAATATCCCATGTGGTTCCTTCGGACTGTGGATACGCAACGATGAAATCAGCAGTATCAGCCACCTGTTCCCATCTTGTTTGCTCTCTTTGATAAGAGATATCCTGGTTCATTCCATGACAAGAGATCAACAACGGACGATTCGTATGGGCATTCTTTGGCGCATAGACAGCAACTTGTCTACTGTTCACATATATATCTACATAGCGACCCGTGGTCACACCCGTCAAGAGTTCCTCTGTAACACTCTGATTGCTTTGGTTCTGATTATTTTGGTTCTGATTGTTGTTTTGATTCTGATTGTTGTTTTGGTTCTCATTGTTGCTTTGATTACTCTGTCCATCCTGATCAGAAGCTGGCAACAACTTCAGCATTTGCTCTGCGTATCTTTTTCCCAACAATTTATAGCCATTCACCGAGAAATGGTATTGGTCGCCAGCTGCTTCACAACCATCTGCAGAGATAACATATGAATTTTGGATAACACTTGGAACTCTTCTCACTTGATTATTGTGACTGCTGCAAGGACCAGTATAGCGGACCTCACCCACCAGCAAAGGTACATCTGCAGAATTCAAGCCCAAATCCTTAAGCATATCCTCATGAACGCCCTTCAAATCGTTTGGCCAGTTGGGGTCGTTGGTGTTTGTCTCTCCTTGGTGCACCAAGATACCCTTGATAACGCCAACTTTCTGAGCCTCCTTCGCCATTTCAATCAAACGACCGTAAGGGTTCCCCCCATATTGATTGGCATATTCACGCAACCAACTCTCGCAAGTGGACAGATAACCTTGATATTTATTTTTTTGGAATAACTCAATGCTGGCACCTCCACAAGCAACCACCACGACACCCACTTTGATATCACTATCCAATTTTTCAACCATTGTACGACCGAAATAGTCAATAGGTCCAAAACCAGAATTATTCCAATGGAAACAACGGGCCAAAGGAGGAATTGCCGTATACCATTCTCCCTTTTTACGATCTCCGTTTGAACAATTATTAGCTGTATACAACATTTGGAAACGATCGCTCACATTCTGCTTCTCTTCATCAGGAACAGTCGCATTTCCCTCCATATTGGATTGACCCCAACATAGATAGATGTGAAAATTCGGATCAGGATCCGCCTTCGCCACAAACAATGTCATTAATAGACATAATAAAAGTGTAATGTTTTTACGTTTCATACTATTAAATTTAAGTTCTCTAAATAAAATACAAATTATCTTCCTTTCACAGACGCAACAGCATGCGTAAACATCTCATACACACAATCTCATCTCACGCTCTACAACATTTCATACATACGGAAAAATCTTCTTTTTCCCACTCACACAACATCACAGATTTTTATATTTCAACTCGTTTTAATACATTTTACCATTTACAAAAATAGAGAAACTAGTCTCATTGGAATATGATTAATTTATCATTTAATACGAATTTTCAATCAATATTCCAACGTAAGCAAAGGGGGAGAAACAATTTTAGGTAGATTCTATAAATTCATCTCGTGGAATTTTTAACGTCAGAAGGAACGTGGCATACCACGTCCGTCATGGCGTAACTGTTTATTTTGTAACAGTTCTAAAGACATCCTCCATCGAACGTTCTTGCAGGCGCATGGTCAATAAGACTTGCTGGTGCTCCACTGCGGCACGGAAGATATGCTCCCTTATATCCTCTTCACATGAGAGGACGAAACTATTAACGGAGGTTTGTGTCACATCACGCACACCTGGTATCTCATGTAGGAATGAGAGGTCGCCTGGTTTCAAAAACTCCAAATAGACAAGCTGACAATGGTCGTCACTAGAGGTGACCACCAAACTCTCCTTGTCATCCACAGCCACCTTACCCTTATTAATGATAATCACGCGATCACAGATAGCAGAGACCTCCTGCATGATGTGAGTGGAGAGCATGACAGTTTTTTCTTTACCGACCTCCTTAATTAAATCGCGCACACCAATAATCTGATTGGGATCTAGTCCGGTGGTAGGTTCATCAAGAATCAAAACATCTGGATTTGGGATCAATGCCTGAGCCAATCCCACACGTTGGCGATAGCCCTTTGAGAGCATACCAATCTTCTTCTTATATTCACGCGTCAAGCCCGTCTTCTCAATCATCTCATCCACACGCGAAGCCGATGCCTTTCCCAATTTATAGACTCCAGCAATAAACATCAGATACTCTTTAACAAACATTTCAGGGTAGATCGGGTTATGTTCTGGCAGATAGCCAATTCGGCGATGCGTCTCCAACGGATTCTTTTGAACATCGACACCACACACCTCCACTTTTCCGGCGTCTGGCTCTAAATAGCCCGTGATAATCTTCATGGTGGTAGACTTTCCAGCACCATTATTACCTAAGAAAGCGACAACTTCGCCCGTGCCTATGGAGAAACTGATATCATCCAACACCAGTTGTTTCCCATAACTTTTAGAAAGATGTTCAACGACTATCGACATATATTACATTTATTTTCTGCCAAAATCAGCCGGAATCTCACCCCACATTTTGGTATTCCATTTAATAATCAGATTGGGGTATTCATTTTCATTCAGCCATTTTTCAGCACGTTCTACCAAATTAAATATTTCTCTGTTCTGTTCGCAAGGCTCCAACTTAGTCTTACATTTCTTCTGCTTCACCCATGATATGGCATTGGCACTATCAGAATAGATTGGCAGACTAGAACCTCTTTGTTTCAAGAAGGCTAATCCATGTACAATAGCGAGAAACTCTCCAACGTTGTTCGTTCCTTTTTCAAGGGGCCCCACATGAAACAGTTGTTGTCTTCCTCGTACGTACACACCCTGATACTCCATCTTCCCCGGGTTACCACTACAAGCAGCATCCACAGCGATCGCCTCCAATTCTGGTTTTAGATGGGGGACGTTACTAACACAGGAACTAAGCAGATCGGATACCGATTGTGTCTTGCCCGCAGAGATATAATTCTCATATCCACGCACATAGGCAGCCTCAGCCTCCTCTATTTTTTCAAAAGCCTTAAATTTTGCATTGGGAAAGCCATGCACCTGATTCACGCACTCGTCCCATGTGAGATAAATGCCTGGTTTCACGCCCACCCATACAACATAAAACTTCTGTTTTTTTTCTGCCATACACTATACGAATTTTTCAAAGGTCATACCATCCAATAAAGCATAGTAGGTAGAGATAGCATCTCCTACCTCCTGCAATTCAATGTATTCATCAGCAGTGTGTGACCTTGAGGATTCTCCCGGACCCAATTTCAAACTAGGGAAATGCATGAACGCCTGATCAGACAAAGTAGGAGAACCATATGTAGACATACCCAATTGTATGCCTCGCTGTACAATTGGCAAATCAACAGAGATTCCCGATGAAGTCAAACGATAGGATCTGGCTTTTATCTCTGAATCCAAATTGACATCCAAAATGGAGAATACTTCCTGATTGGAGTAGCATTCGTTGGAACGCACATCAATCACAAACGAGCACTCGTCTGGAATCACATTGTGTTGCGTTCCTGCATGAACCATCGTCACCGTCATTTTCACAGGTCCCAGCGAAGGTGAAATCTTAGGCAATTGAGCATTCTGAATCCACTCGATATCCTTCATTGCCTTATAAATCGCATTCACACCCTCATTACGTGCTGCGTGTCCCGATTTTCCTTTTGCCACGCAATCTACCACCATCAAGCCCTTCTCGGCAATCGCCATCTGCATACCAGTAGGCTCACCTACAATGGCAAAATCCAAATGAGGCAATTCAGGCAACAACAATTCCAACCCGTTCTTTCCTGAAACCTCCTCTTCGGAAGAAGCGGCAAATATCAAATTATAATTTTGTTTCTTTTTTGATAACAAGAAAAAGACATGCAACAAGGAAACCAATGAAGCCCCCGCATCGTTGCTTCCCAAACCATACAAACGTTCGCCCTCTAATGTTGCCTTGTGCGGATCTCTCTCCCATCCTGCTGTAGGTCGCACCGTGTCAAGGTGAGAATTAAGCAATAATGTAGGTCTCGATGCTTCGAAATCCGTACCCTTAATCCAAACATTGTTCACTAATCGGTTGGCTTTATAGCCCATAGACTCGATATATGTCTGTAAATGATCTGCTACAGACTTCTCTTCTCTACTATAAGAAGGTATTTCAATTAAATTTTTTAACAAACGAATCGCGTTTCTCTGCGCTTCTTGTACCTCATTCATAACTTTTTCAATTGAAGATTTTTGCAAAGATATGTTTTTTTTATTAATTTTGCATCCCGAAAAAGGCGATTTAGGATGTAGAATTTTTAACGAAATTTATAACCTCGTCAAATAGAATTTTTAACGCAAAGCACAAACACAAAGCGGCAACATTTAGTATGGATTCTTTATTCAAAAAAGGGATTTTCATTTGTTCTATTTTTCTTTTTCCGTTCTCTAACGGATTCTCTCAATCATCCATTGTCACAAGTGGAGGAAGCACTAAAACGGACGAAGGCAGTATATCTATTTCCGTCGGACAGGTGGATTACTTGAACGCCTCAACCGATAAGTTTTCAATCAACGCGGGTGTGCAACAACCTGACATTTATCAGCACGAAGAGACAAACAAAAGAGAAGTCAGCAATCTTCTCATAAAAATTAAAGCATATCCCAATCCTACGACCGACGAGTTCACCGTCTTCATCGAGAATGATGAAAACTGGTACTCCTTCGTGATGACCAACGTGGAGGGAGAACTCATCTATCAAGGAAAATTAAAGAACAATTCCAAGTTATCTCTTAGCAATCAGCCAATTGGTACTTATTTATTAAAAATTTACACCGACAAACGTCAAAAGAAATTCATCACGATTAAAATCATTAAAGGATAATATACACGTATGAAAAAGATTTTTTTCATTTTGCTTTCAGCAATTTTCTTTGCAAACACATTCGCAAAAACACCACAAACAATTAGTTATCAAGCTGTCATCAGAGACAATTTAGGGCAACTGCTCAACAACTCCTCTGTCGATGTGGAGATCTCCATCCTACAAGGGTCAGAGAACGGTGCTGTCGTCTACTCCGAGTCTCGCACGGAAAAAACAAACGAAAATGGTCTGATGACCTTCGCCATAGGCGACGACCAAAGGCAAAGCAGTTACTCCCTTTCCGACATCGATTGGTCGGACGGTCCTTTTTACCTACAATGCAAGGTGAAACACAACCAGGGAAGCGAGTCTGCCATCTCACTCACCTCTCAACTAATGAGTGTGCCTTACGCTTTATATGCTGAACGCATATCTCCCAATGCACTTCCTTCTTGGGTTTCTGACGAAAAGCCTAGCTATCAATACGACGAGATTCAGAATACACCCGTTATTCCAACCAAAACAAGCGAATTGGAAAACGATGCCAACTTTGTCACTGAACAAACGCTTCCTACTAAATTATCCGAACTGGAGAACGATAAACAATTCATCACACTCAACGACCTTCCTGCCGTAGAGGTGCCTACCAAAGTAAGCGAGTTGACCAATGATGCTAACTATATCACACTAAAAGAGGTGCCTGCAGTTACAGTGCCTACCAAGGTAAGTGAATTGACCAATGATGCTCAATACATCACACTAAACGAAGTGCCTACCATTGAGGTGCCTACCAAAGTGTCTGAATTGCAAAACGATAAGGATTACGCCACTGTAAGTCAGTTGCCAACTGTTCCTACTAACGTCAGCGCTTTCAACAACGATGCGAGATACATCACACGCGACTCTCTCCCTACCAAACTTAGTGAGTTTGAAAATGACAAAAAATACATCACGTTAAGTGAAGTGCCTACGGTTGAGGTGCCTACTAAGGTGAGTGAACTAACCAACGATGCCAAATACATCACGTTAAGCGAGGTACCTGTAGTTACAGTGCCTACTAAGGTGTCTGAATTACAAAACGATAAGAACTACGCCACTGTAAGCCAGTTGCCTACCGTTCCTACGAAGGTCAGTGCATTCACTAACGATGCTAAATACATCACACGCGACTCTCTTCCAACAAAGATCAGCGCATTCACCAACGATAAGAAGTATATCACCATCGAGCAAGTTCCTGCCTTTCCTACTAAGGTAAGTGAACTAACTAACGATGCCAAATACATCACGTTAAGCGAGGTGCCTGTAGTTACAGTGCCTACCAAGGTGTCTGAATTGCAAAACGATAAGAACTACGCCACTGTAAGCCAGTTGCCTACCGTCCCTACGAAGGTCAGTGCCTTCACTAACGATGCTAAATACATCACGCGCGACTCTCTTCCAACAAAGATCAGCGCATTCACCAACGATAAGAAGTATATCACCATCGAGCAAGTTCCTGCCATTCCTACCAAGGTAAGTGAATTGACCAATGATGCTAAATACATCACTTTAAGCGAAGTGCCTGTAGTTACAGTGCCTACTAAGGTTTCTGAATTGCAAAACGACAAGAACTACGCCACTGTAAGCCAGTTGCCTACCGTCCCTACTAACGTCAGCGCTTTCAACAACGATGCGAGATACATCACACGCGACTCCCTCCCTACCAAACTTAGTGAGTTTGAAAATGACAAAAAATACATCACGTTAAGTGAAGTGCCTACCGTTGAGGTGCCTACTAAGGTGAGCGAACTAACTAACGATGCCAAATACATCACGCGTGATTCTCTTCCAACAAAGATCAGTGCATTCACCAACGATAAGAAATATATCACCATCGAGCAAGTTCCTGCCAATCCTACCAAGGTGAGTGAACTAACTAACGATGCTAAATACATCACTCTAAACGAAGTACCTGTAGTTACAGTGCCTACCAAGGTATCTGAATTGCAAAACGATAAGAACTACGTTACTGACAATCAGTTGCCTACTGTTCCAACGAATGTCAGTGCATTTAATAACGATGCAAAATACCTTACGCGCGACTCAATCGCAGACATTCTCAGCACAGGCTGCAGTGGAGCGCTACAAAACCAACTCAACGAGTTGAGTCTTTTGGTTAATGCGTTAGCCACCCGATTGGATTCCATTTCAACAGTTAATCAAACATTGTCACAACAACTGCAAAACGTACAGTTGAATTTGGACTCAGTGGAGGAGATTTCCAACTGCAACAAAACATATCAAAAGGCGAATTTTAACACCTATAATTTCACTACTCAAAATTGGAATTATGGTCCAGACATCTATGCATCTGTAAAGCCAACCGACAGAATCATCTATCTTGTCAGACACTCAAAGAGAGGTAAAGACTACTCTTCAACAGGTGGATTAACAGCAAATGGTAAATTATGGGCAAGACAAGTAGGAGAACATTATGTTGGAGGCATAGCAGGGAATAAAACATATTATGGTTCCACCTCTGTGGTTCGATGCATAGAGACAAGTTATTACGTTGCTATGGGAAGAAATGATAGCACAATAACAAGTACGAATGACATACACAACCCTGTCGAAGAAATCGAAGGCAGTTACATTGTTGGAAGTGCAAGTGGAATGTCCAACATCTGTAGCTACTACTCTAACAATGCCGACAGAGTAGAAACAAAGGGAACTGAGCTCATCAACATACTATGCGAAATGACCGCAGGTAAAAAATTCTCTTGGTTTACCAGTCACGACTATTTAACCATTCCTCTTGTAGAATGGGTAAGCGACAAGAAGATTGATTTTGTCAGCAATAAGACATGGATCAACTTCATGTCAGGAGTGGCTATCATTGTTCACAAAGATAAGACATGGGAGGTATATCCTGTCCGTAACCTAGAAGATGGGTACATGAGTTGGTCTGCTGCCAACAACTACACAGAAGACTAACCTTCTGCAACCAATCATTAAGGAAAAAAACAACGGATTTCCTCCTCAGGACAATGCCCTGAGGAGGAAATCCCTATTTATAGCTATTGTAAAATCACCATATATATGATATCTTTGTGACAATGAAAAAGATACGAAAAAGATGAGGAAAGTAGCATGTCTATTATTCATCCAATGGATGATTGCTTCGTTTGGTTTCTCCATTCAAGCAGCGGAGGCAGATAGTTTGAAAAACACTGAGCTAAAAACAGTGGATGTCACAGCCACGCCCAAACGGAATCTGAAATCCACCTATCTGATTACCAACACAGAGACCATCAATCGTGGAGAGTTACTTCGTGCTGCTTGCTGCAATCTTGGAGAGAGTTTCACCACAAATCCCTCTGTCGATGCCAACTACAATGATGCTGCTACGGGAACACGGCAAATCAAGCTTCTTGGATTAAGTGGCATCTACGTACAAATGCTGACAGAAAACGTGCCCAATTTCAAAGGTGCAGCCATTCCTTTCGCCCTTGATTTCGTGCCCGGCTTTTGGATTCAGTCCATTCAAATCTCGAAAGGAGCCTCCAGCGTGAAAAACGGATATGAGAGCATTACCGGACAAATCAATGTCAACTATTGGAAGCCACAAGGAATCGAAGGTGTTTGGGGAAATCTACATCTCAACTCTCATCTGAAATGGGAAGGAGATGTTTATGGAACAAGTCATGTCAACGACAAACTAAGCACCAACCTGCTACTCCACATAGAGAGTTCTAAAATGGAGCATGATAGAAACAACGACGAGTTTATGGACTCTCCGAAGCAAAGAAACATCAATGCGCAACATCGCTGGGGGTGGATCACCAATCGTTTCATATCACAATTAAGCATACGAGGGACTCATGACAAACGTGAAAGCGGAAGCGTGCACCATCATCATAACCATGACAATGATTCAGCTTATGACATTGACCTCGAAACAGATAGAGCCGACTTCTTCTGGAAAAATGCTCTGTTTACCAACCGAGAGAAGAACGGAAGCGTTGCCCTCATCCTCTCCGGTAGCATACATAATGCCGAATATCATTTCGGAGAAAAAGAGCATCAGTTCAAGCAATCCAATGCATACGCACAATTCCTATTTGAGGAGGATCTAACCCCTTCACACAATCTTTCCGTAGGTGCCAGTCTGAACCACGACAAATGGAATGCTCAACTTCCATACACCTACGATATGATAGATTTCCAAAGGGAAACAACCCCTGGCGTATATGCACAATATACATACAAACTGAAAGAAAAGCTATCTGTCATGGCAGGTATCAGATATGACTACAGCAACCTATATGGCGGTTTTGTCACGCCACGCATTCATTTGAAATATGCCCCTGTCAATCAGTTCTCACTGCGAGCATCTGCAGGAAAAGGGTATCGTTCACCTCATGTGTTGGCAGAAAACACGACAACATTAGCCAGCAATCGTTCCATCATCATCGACACACCACAGCAGGAAGAAGCATGGAATGTAGGAGGATCTATCACTTTTTCTCCTAAAATCGGAGAGAAAGAGCTACCCATCAACGTTGATTATTACTACACGAACTTCCTTCATCAGATGGTATTGGATATGTCGGAAGCCAGAACTCTACAAATCTATGCACTGCCAGATGGGGCGCAATCCTATTCTCACACTGCACAAATCGATGTTTCACGCACCATCAAGCAAGTCTCGCTCCTTGCCGCCTTCAGATGGCAAGACGTAAAGCAATCAATCGGATGCCAGAAAACAGCAGATGGGGGAAGAGACAAAGGACGTTTGCAAGAGCGATTCCTAACATCTCGCTACAAAGCGTTGCTCACAGCATCCTGGAACGACCCATTAGATTTATGGAAGGTAGACCTCACCCTGCAAGTGAATGGTCCAGGGAAAATGCCAACACCTTACTTGCTGAACGAGCAAGAGACGCTCAATACAGAATACCAAGACAAAGAGGGGAATCGTTGGGCGTGGAAACCTGACTACAAAGCATTCCCGCAATTAAATCTTCAAATCACACGAGAGTTTCGTCATTTCTCCGTATATGCAGGAGGAGAAAATCTCACTAACTACAAACAGAAAAATCCGATTGTAGATGCCAATCACCCAGAAAGTACTAACTTTGATGCCACAATGGTATGGGGACCAACACATGGAGCGATGGCCTATGCCGGAGTAAGAATTAATTTTGAAAAACCCATAAAAGAGTAAGAAATATGAAAAGAATTTTAGTTATGTGCGTAACAGCAATGCTTTGTGTTACACTATTTGCAAAGGGTGACCCTATTAGCGTATGCTACACAACCAATCCGCAAATGCGTTGTCCAAAATGCGAAAATAAGATTAAAAGCAATGTCCGTTTTGCAAAAGGAAACGGAATCAAGGAGATCACGACCGATCTTTCATCTCAGACTGTCACTATAAAATTTGACAGCACCAAAACCAAAGAAGCAGACATTGTAAAAGAGTTTGAAAAGATAGGTTATAGTGTCACTAAAGTAGAAAAGAAAGAAGAGAAAGCCTCAACAACAAAATAAAAAGCTTAAAGGATTTCTGCCACAGAGTCCCCTTTATTATTATCGAGAGTATGTCATACATAGCATCTAAAATGATGCATATTGCGCTGACATACTCTCTTTCTTTCTCCTATTTTAAAGGGAATGTCACCAAATATGGTTAAACAGAAATAGGGATTTTCGAAACAACAATAATCAATTATAGGGATTTCAAGATGGAGCTGACAACTCTACTTTTGCAGTGTCATTAAGCAATGGCATATACATACAAACGTAAAAGACAATTATAAAAAAATGAAAAAAATTATTTTTAGTTATGTGGCAGTGATTGCCCTTTTGATGACAGCATGTCAAGGAAACGAAAGCAAGACAGGAAACAACGAAACAGTAGCAGAGACATGCCAAAAAGATTCATGTAAAATGAACAAGTACACACCCAAAACAATCTTAGAAGTAGCAGACAGCTTAGCTGACAAAGAGATTTGCATTGAAGGTCAGATAGCACACGTATGTCACTGTTCAGGCAAGAAATTAGTTTTGGTGGATGAGAATGACTCCACAGCAAGCATCAAAGTAATGGCAGGTGGTGAGATTGAGAAATTCGACTTATCACCAACACCGTGTTGATGCACACCAAGCATTACGCTTAGAATGGAAAGATGGACCTAAACATAAAATAGGACTACAAGGTGGCACAAAAATAGATGGCAACAGAGAGACAAACTCCAAATATGAGTACGAAACCAAAAATCTAAGTATAACACCTTATGCAAGAATCGATTACAGTCTAAGAACAAGCAAGCACGAATTCAGCATAGCCCTACAAGGAGGGAAACAAAGATCTTTGAAACATCTCTATAACGTAGATATCCTCAACAATGCCATCGAGCATCTGGACTTTCAAACGTGTTTCGCACCCTATGCTTACAATGCATGTGAATACAAAATCGGAGAAGCCGATCTATGCTATCTCTATCATTTCCCTAAATTCGGACTGGGTTGTAAAATCACCTACATGAACTTGAGAGGAGACCGTTTAGATGACGTTCGGTATACAAAAAAAATAGGATTTAACTCCATTTGTCCGATGATTTCAACAGAACCCGATAAACATAACGAACAATGGGGAAAATTTTCTATCTTTGTAACACTTTAATTTTTCATTATTTTATCACTAAAAAACTCAACATGAATAGACTTTGTATTAAACTTTTATTACCAATGCTTTTTCTCATCACAGCTGCATGCACAGACAAGAACATCACTAAAAATGACGATGGGAGCATCACTATCAACACAACGGAAATAGGAAATAAAGTCAAAGGTTTTTATAACACAGTTCCTTTAAATGTAACTGTAAAAGGGAACACCATTGTAGAGGTGGAGATCCTACCTAACGAGGAGACTCCAGAATTCTTGGATAAGGTAAAGGAGAACTTATTACCTAAGTTGAAAAATCTCGATTTTGAAAAACTTTCTGATGTGGATGCTGTCAGTGGCGCCACATATACCAGCAGTGCCGTACTGAAAAATGTGGAATTAGCAATTGAATATATCAAGTAACCTAACCACATCATAAACTGCAATTTGCAGGCGATGTTCAAGGAGCGTTTCATCTAAACATTTTTCACTTTGCTTGAAAAATAAGTTTCAAAATATCACGGATATCAGAAAAAATCCTAATTTTGAAAGACTAACGTAAATACATAATTATGAAGAAAAACACATCATTTATCATATTTGCTGCATTAGCAATGATAACCACTCTCTTCTCTTGCGAAAGTGGCAATGGCAGAAACAACGGTGCATTACCCAAAGATGCAGAAGAATTTCTTGCCACCCATTTCCCTCAAAAGGAGGTCAAAGAGATTACAGAGACAAAGATGCAGATGGACTATGTAGTCATCTTGGATGATGGAACGGAAATCGATTTCACCAACACAGGACAATGGGAGCAAGTCAATCTGCGATGGAATGAGGTGCCCGCTTCTCTAATGGGTTCACTTCCTAGCAGTATCAGTCAGTATATCGATGAGAACTGTTCAGACAAAACCATTCACAAGATTGAGAAGAAATCGCTTGGTAGAAAAGATTTCATCTATCGCATCACATTTCACAAACCAGATGATATAGAATTGAATTTCACCCAAGAGGGAGAGATTATCAGCGACGATCCATCTGGCAAGAAACTGCCTTCCAGCGCGAAAGCATTCCTCAACAAACATTACCCAGACATCAGCATCATCTCCATTGTCAATGATGTGGATGGCGACTACAACATCCGATTGGAAGAGAACACAGAGATTGAGTTCGATAGAAAAGGAAACTGGTTTGAAATCAAAATTTCAAAGTCTCAAAGACTACCAGAAAGTGTGCTCAATCTTCTTCCAAAGAAGATGAATCAATACATTGAAAAGAATTATCCAGAGCAATACATCCGTCGAATTGAAAAGAAAAGTTATGGGTATCGTGTCAAATTGAACAAGCCTAACAACGTAGAACTTTCCTTTACTAAAACGGGTGACTTCCAAAGAATTGAATCGAAAGGGTCCGATTCAGCATCAGAAACTGGAGAATAACATTTACGATCATGAAAAAGTTCGCAGCAATCGCCATCCTCTTCGGAGTATTGCTCTGTCTGACATCCGCCAAGAAGGGGGAGAAAGGGGATGCACAAAAGCAGCCTTCCCAGCAACAGACATCTGCCTTCCGTGAAGATCAAATCGCAAGGAAGAAAGCAATATTAAGCTTCAAAATGGTATTTATCGAGGGAGGCTCCTTCGAAATGGGGTGTACTTCAGAGCAAGCAGATGAATGTCTGCAGCCAGAGAAACCTGCACATCCTGTCTTTGTACACAGTTTCTCCATCTGCAAATACACCGTTACCCAACGTCAATGGAGGGAGGTGATGGGTAAGAATCCAAGCGATGTTAGGAATGACGATTTGCCCGTCACCAATGTGTCATGGAACGATGCACAAAAATTCATCACCCGATTGAATAATTTTTTAGGTACGGAATACCGACTTCCGACAGAAGCAGAATGGGAATATGCTGCCAGAGGAGGCACATTAGCTAACGGCTTGAAATATAGTGGAGGAAGCGACATCTATACCCTTGCATGGTACAAAGACAACGCAGACGGACAACCTCACATAGCAGGCAAAAGGAAAGACAACGAACTAGGTCTTTACGACATGAGTGGCAACGTATGGGAGTGGTGTTCAGACTGGTACGGACCCTATCCTACCGACACAGAGACGGAGCTTATCAATCCAGCAGGACCAGAGACAGGAACCGAACGTGTGCTTCGCGGAGGTTACTTCGAAGGACCAGCACTTTTCTGCCGTGTTTCCTGCAGGAACAAGAGCAAACCAGACTTTGCTGCCAGCATGTTCGGACTACGCTTAGCAACAGACAAGGTAGAGCAAAAACAGGAGGCTTCGGGGGAGGAATAGGAAGGATGGCAAAAAAAATCTCTTCCAACCGTTAATTATCATTTAGGATAAACCGTTCTGCTGGAAAATAATAAAACAAGAACAGGGGGAACGCATTCAATATCGCGACATCATTATAAGGTATGACATGTTTATTGAGTTGAGCCTCAAAAATTGTTATCTGCTCCACATCATCCTTGTTCAATGGCCATGACAACGAATCCATTGTCAATTCGTTGGCCTTAACTACATTTTGGTTGACAATATGTTTCCAGTTTTCTGCATCTTTCAAGAATGCATACCCTCGATAGAAACAGAATTGTCTTGCTTTTTTCTTAAATATTTCGCCAACACTATCCTCTCTCTTTACTGTATATCGATGGAAATCATTATCTGGCAATTCCTTAGTATATTGTATGCTCTCAATCATCGGATAACTAATGAATAGTCGTCCGTATTCCGTCTCCTCATTAAAGTATCCAAGCAACTCTCGTACTTGTGCATTCTTTAGTTCCAAATTACCTCTGTAAAAGTCGTAGTCAAAGAAAAGATAAATTGATTCAAAATCCGAACTTTTATATCTGAATAATTCGTTATTCGGATCAGTCTTTATCAATTCTGTTTTCAGGACATCGACCACATCAGCAAAGCCATCATAATCATCTTTTAAACGTTTATAGAATGTATAGATGCTACTACAAAAAGAGCAAATAATTTGGTCATTGCTCCTTGGAAAGAACAAAGACTTGATGCCTTCATACAAAGGCGGTTCATAAGAAGCTCCTTCAAAGATAAATAGTATCATACCTCAAACGCATTACCTCTGTACATTTTTTCAATATTATTGCCCCAACGCAATTCCTTATCTGTACATACGTTCAACGGCTTAATCTTATTATGATTAATAATGAAATTGCAGTCAGGACGTAGTAAATCATTGGACATAAGATAAGTATTGTGTGACGTAACGAATAATTGGCAAGGAAGGCGGAACAATCTTTTGCACACATTAAACGACAACGCATAATGATAAAAAGCGTCAAACTCATCAATCATAACAAATGAAGCATTGGACAATTTCTTTGTCCAAAAGTATAACAACGTCAATGAACTAGTACCTGTAGATCTGACTTTTTGGAAGGGCACACCTTCACCCATATCGCAAATCAACTGTTTGTCACCAACTCTTGCCTCTTTGAATTTGAACTCTTGTCCACTTACCGATTTCAAAAAATCAGCAAAATCTTCCACATAGCCATTAGCAATAATGAACTCTTCAAGAGTAGAGATACTTTCGTCAAAACCTGCAAAACCCCGATCTTCATGATTCCAAAACAAAAGCATTCCTTCAACAAACGACTTTAGCCTCATCAAAGGATGGTCAGAAGCAAGAGGATAGACACTCCAAATATAAGAAAGTACAGACACCTTATTTCCACTGGTTGCCAACTGTTGTTTGACCTCTTCCGTCATAGGAAATTCAGCACTTAAGATAGATAATTCTTTATTATTTAATCTAAACAAAGGCACACCATTTAACGCCACCATCTCCTTTTCTATGCCTTCCATTCCCTTTGAATAAAAGTATTCTATAACATTTTGTTCAAATCGGAAAGTATATTCAAAAGAGACCCAATCCGTTGGATGGAACACATTAACAATCGTGTCCAATTGATGTATGTTCTTTTGTTTCTGTGTAAGGTGAAGAATAATATCGAATATAGCCAACGACAGATTTGACTTGCCAGATCCATTAGGTCCATAAATTATGCCATTCTTTACTACGCCATCATTAATGGCATCTGTATTGAACGAATAATTGCTTGGGGAGGACAAATCCCACTCTAGTCTATCACTAAATCCACGATAGTTTTTAACAGCAAATTTCGTAAGCATAATGATATGTGTTTTTAATTGTAACTGAATTTGAATTTTCGTACAAAGTTATATGAAATTCATC
>CACZUS010000026.1 GCA_902784425.1 uncultured Bacteroidales bacterium | reverse complement strand
TGTTGCAGTCACATTCTCGGCAGGCATTGTTGCCGGCAGATTCTTCCAACCACTGAAGGAGTAACCCTCTTTGGTTGGTTTCTTAGCAGGAACAATCGAATCGCCGAAGACAATGGTGTCTCGATGATATACCTCGTCATCCACCATATAAGTAATCGTATATGTTGGTAGTTTTACGAAAGAAACCGTAATGCTGGTGTCAACTCTCATCACGAAGGATTGTTCCACCTTGCCTTGAACGTCATATCCTTTTCCTGGAATGGCTTTGATGTTGGCGGTAGTGCTATCCGCATACCAATAAGCACCTTCTGCGTCGATTCCCACATGTCCGCTCACCTCCACTGTGCTGCTGTCGCTGTTTGCAACAGAGACATTGAGAAGTTTGCAGTTGTAGATTACTGTATTTACTTTATAATTCCAAGCTCGATGATAATGTTTTCCAACAGGAACAGTTGTCCATCTACAATATACTGTATCTGTTATACTGAAAGCAGATGATCCCATAGTGTCCACAGAACTTGGCAACAAGATTTTCTTAATGTATGTGTTAAAGAAAGCTCTTTCTCCTATGTATTTAATCTTATTGCTTAATGATATTTCTTGAAGACCCGTATATGTGAACGCTTTATCGTCGATTTTCTCAACATTGTTCAAATCCACCGATTTTAATTCTATAATCTTAGCGAATGAATTTCTTCCAAGTTCTTTCACTGTGTTTGGAATGACGATGATACTGTCATGTCCAAAACATCTCACAATCTTTGTGCGTGTTGAGTCAGAAAAAACATATTTCAAATCATAGTCAACCTCACCATTGAGAACGTTTGCACCCCAAGGTCCACCTTCCGCATTGCCAGCATAAGCCACATTTAGTATGGTTGTGAACGCAGACGCACCGATGGAGGAAACTGACGAAGGAATATCAAGACTGATAATGTTATGATTCTCATAGAATGCTTTTTCTCCAATCTTTGTTACACTCTCAGGTATGACTACCGATTTCAGTTTAAATTGATTGATAAATCCTTCATCCATGATAGCATTTACTGTGAATTCCATGTCTTTATAAGTCACTTTTTCCGGAATCACGATTGTGTCAGTAAGAGTGCTATCGCAACCAACGCTTACATGAGTTGCGTCTGTAATGGTGTACTTCAATCCATCTATAGTGAATGGATTACTGATATCCCATACAATATTGTTTGAAAGAGTCCAGGTTGACCACCACATTCTTTGTGGTTCTTCATGTTCACAAAAAATTGTAATTGAATCTCCAAACGCTTCTCCGTCAACGTAGGTCACTGACTTTGGAATGAACACAAAACTTAAGTTAGGACAGTCTTTAAATGCACCAAGTCCAATACGTTCCAGAGTGTTAGGTAAGCTTATGGACTGTAAATTTGAGCAATTCCAAAATGCAGACTGATTGATTTTTGTCACAGATTCTGGGAATTTTATATAAAGTAAATTTTTACAGCCAAAAAATGCATTATTACCTATAGTTTTTACAGTGTTTGGTATGTCTATTGAAATTAAACTTTCACATAAATGAAACATTTCTTTCTTTATTTCAGTTAACGAATCAGGCAGAATGACAGATTTCAGACTTTTACAAGCATAGAATAATCCTTCGCCAATATCCGTCACAGAGTTTGGCAAAATAACAGATTCTAAGTTGTAGCAAAATTGAAAAGCACGTGCTCCAATTTTTGTTACAGAGTTTGGTATCTCTATTTTTTTTACAAATTGATACGTGTCAAAAGCCGCATATGCAATACTTGTTACCGTATATGTGACTCCTTCGAAAGTTACTTCTTCCGGAATGCTAATGAGTGTATCTTCATATGGCACAGTGCAAGATTTCATCGAAAATTCAACTGTGTTGGGCGAAGTCCCAGTTACTTTGAAGATAGCCTGACCTTCTGTGTAGGTTTGTGCCATAGTTTGTATCGTAAACAAAATGGCACATATGAATAATAAAAATTTCTTCATATATGTTGCGTTTTTATGTTGATTCCTTATAGTGAATTTGTTTCGATTATTTCTGTCTGATAAAGATGTTGACAGGTGTTCCCGTCAGTTCCCATTGTTCACGCAACTTGTTTTCAAGGAATCGTTTGTAAGGTTCCTTGATGTATTGAGGCAAGTTGGCATAAAAGACGAAAGATGGAATCTGTGTGTCGGGCAGCTGACTCACATACTTTATCTTGATATATTTTCCTTTGATTGATGGAGGAGGATAGTTCTCGATGAGCGGCAAGAAGAATTCGTTCAATTTGCTTGTCGGAATCTTTCTTTTCTTGTTCTCATACACCTCTTTGGCCGTCTCCAACACTTTAAAAATACGTTGTTTGGTAACAGCGGAAGTAAAGATGATAGGGAAGTCGTCGAATGGGGCAAAACGCTCACGAACCGCTTTCTCCATGGTAAGTGTGCTCTTCGAATCTTTTCCTGTAATCAGATCCCATTTGTTGATACAAACGACGATACCTTTTTTGTTCTTTTGAATGAGTTGCACGATGTTCATATCCTGTGCTTCGATACCGCGAGTGGCGTCAATCATCAGAATACAAACATCAGAATCCTCGATGGAACGGATGGAACGAATGACAGAGAAGTACTCGATATCTTCAGTCACTTTGTTCTTCTTACGAATACCGGCGGTATCCACTAAGTAGAAATCAAATCCGAATTTGGTGAATCGGGTGTTGGTACTATCTCTTGTCGTACCAGCGATATCTGTCACGATGTATCTGTCTTCTCCGATGAAAGCGTTGATAATGGAAGACTTACCTGCATTTGGACGACCTACGACAGCGAATCGAGGAAGATCGTCATCCATTGATTCTTCTACCTTTTTAGGCAGTGCTTTAAGGATGTTATCCAATAAGTCACCTGTACCCGAACCAGAGATGGAGGATATGTTGTTAGGGTCGCCTAATCCTAATTTATAGAACTCGGCAGAGTAGTATTGAGCCTCTATATTATCTACCTTATTACAGATAAGGATGACAGGTTTCTTGTTTTGCCTTAGAATTTGAGCCACCTGTTCGTCAAGGTCGGTGACACCGCTCATCACGTCTACGACAAATAGGATCACATCAGCCTCTTCGATGGCTATCTTCACCTGTTTACGTATCTCTTCCTCAAAGATATCATCCGAGTTGACCACCCAACCACCAGTGTCGACGATTGAGAATTCTTGTCCGCACCATTCCACTTTGCCATATTGACGGTCGCGTGTAGTACCAGATTCATCGTTGACGATGGCGCGACGTGTTTGTGTGAGACGGTTGAATAAGGTTGATTTACCTACATTGGGTCTTCCTACTATAGCTACTAAATTACTCATAATAATACGCTGTTTAAGTGATTAAAGGAGATCTCTAAGCAATCGTGAAGAGGTCTGTTATTCGGGTTGGTAGCCAAACTCTTTTAATTTTTTGTCTTTGTTTCTCCAATCCTTTTCCACTTTGACAAAGAGTTCCAAAAAGACTTTCTTTTCAAAGAAAGCTTCGATGTCTTTTCTGGCTTCCATACCAATCTTTTTCAGCATTTTGCCACCCTGACCGATGATGATTCCTTTTTGTGAGTCACGTTCAACAAAGATTACAGCATTGATGCGAATCAGTTTGTTATCTTCCTTGAATTGCTCTACAACGACCTCTACGGAATATGGAATTTCCTTGTCATAATTAGTTAAAATCTTCTCGCGAATGATTTCGGTGACGAAGAAACGAGCAGGTTTGTCGGTCAACGCATCTTTCTCAAAGAATGGAGGAGAGTCGGGTAGTAAATCCTTGATTCTTTTCAGAAGATAGTCGAGATTGAAGTTGTTTTGAGCGGAGATTGGGATGATTTCGGCTTCAGGGAGCAGAGCTTTCCATTTCTCCACCAGTTCAATCAGTTTAGGTTGGTCTGTCAAATCAATTTTGTTGATGACCAAGAGGACAGGAGCCTTTTGTTTCTTCACTTTCTCCAAAAAATCTGCATTTTTCTCGGCATTTTCCACCACGTCAGTCACATAGAGAATGACGTCAGCGTCGGTTAAGGCGCTGTTGGAGAAGTTGAGCATAGACTCTTGAAGCTTGTAGTTGGGCTTCAAGACACCCGGTGTGTCAGAATAGACGATTTGAAAATCATCACCATTGACGATTCCCAAGATCCTATGACGAGTAGTCTGAGCTTTAGAGGTGATGATGGAGATTTTTTCTCCCACCAAAGCATTCATAAGAGTGGATTTACCAACATTTGGATTACCCACAATATTTACAAAACCGGATTTATGCATATTAATGAAAAATTTTTGCAAAGATAAGGAATTTGTTGTGGATGTTAAAATTTGAGGAGGGGAAAAAGCGAAAAGGAGGGATTAATTGGATGGTTGGTGAAGATGGTGGGTGAGGGAGGAGTGATTGCGAGGAGATGAGGATATTTTTCGACATGTCGAAAAATATTATATTTGCAATCGAAAATAATTTAAAAATCTGTCTGAAATGAAAATTTATCGTTTTGCATTTTACTGGCTTGACACTTGGGTTTTAGGAAATGTCATTCAATTGGCAACTCAAGATTTCTGCAAGCGCTACTTGAACCGTAGTAATGATCCATGTGGCCGTCAATATGATCAAATGACCCAAGCGGCCCGTTCTGTTCCTGCCAACATTGCGGAAGGAGGTTCGCGTCACTCTACTTCTAAGGAAACAGAGATGAAACTTACCGACGTGGCAAGAGCTAGTCTGGCTGAACTGGCAAATGACTATGTGAATTGGCTGATGCACCAAGAACAGATTCCATGGTCAATTCATTCCGATGATCACAGAAGGGTTACAGCCATTCAGCTTGACAAACCTGACTACAAAGATGATGTTCAGCACCTCAGTTCCATTCACATCTTGAAACAGATGCACAAATTTGATGAATGGTTAAACTCTGGCGATTCCATCACTGCTGCGAACTGTCTATTAGTCCTCTGCAACCGCCTAATCATGATGCTCCGCAAACAAATCGAGAATCTTCTCGCTACATTCCGGGAGGAGGGTGGATTTTCTGAAGGATTGACCGCTGAGCGACTCGCTTACCGTACAGAGCAAAGCGTACAGTTTAATGCGCCAGCTTGCCCGAAATGCGGAAAACCAATGATCAAACGTGTGGCGAAGAAGGGTATAAATGCCGGTAATGAATTTTGGAGTTGCTCGAAATATCCAGAATGTAATGGGTCGATGAAGATGGTATGATGAAATAGAGTGCACTGCCTTATTTTCTCCCTTATTTTTCACTTATCTGTTTTTCTTTTTTTATAATTTTGCATACGGATTAAAAATTTAAAATAAAATGTTCAGAACAAAAACGTGTGGCGAACTCACGATAGCAAATGTGGGTGAAGTCGTTACCTTGGCTGGTTGGGTTCAGAAATCCAGAAAAATGGGTGGTATGACCTTCTTAGATATGCGTGATCGCTATGGCATCACTCAGGTTGTGTTTAACGAAGAGAAAGATGCTGCTTTGTGTGAGCAGGCTAATAAGTTGGGCCGCGAATGGGTGATTCAAGTAGAAGGTACGGTTGCAGAAAGAAGCAACAAAAATAAAAACATCTCTACGGGTGAAATCGAAATCATCGCAAATAAGTTGGTGGTGCTTAACGCTTCTGAAGTACCTCCATTCACTATCGAGGATAATTCGGATGGTGGCGATGACCTAAGAATGCAGTATCGTTACTTGGATATCCGCCGTAATCCTGTTCGCCAGAATTTGGAACTACGTCATAAAATAGCTTTTGAAGTACGTCGTTACTTAGATAGCCAAGGTTTCTTGGAGGTGGAAACACCAGTCTTGATTAAATCTACTCCAGAAGGTGCACGCGATTTTGTCGTTCCTTCTCGTATGAATCCTGGTCAGTTCTACGCTTTGCCACAATCCCCTCAACAGTTTAAGCAACTCTTGATGGTGGCTGGTATCGACCGCTATTTCCAGATTGTTAAGTGCTTCCGTGATGAAGACCTTCGTGCCGATCGTCAACCTGAGTTTACTCAGATCGACTGCGAGATGTCATTCATCGAACAAGAAGATGTGATCAATATGTTCGAGGGTATGATTAAACATATCTTCAAATATGTAAAAGGTGTTGAATTCGACGGACCATTCCCTCGCATGACATGGCATGAATGTATGCGTCTCTACGGATCAGATAAGCCTGATATGCGTTTCGGTATGACGTTTGTTGAGTTGAAAGACTTGACGGAAGGACGTAACTTCCCTGTGTTCGATGCAGCTAAGTTTGTGGTTGGTATCTGTGCAGAAGGATGTGCTTCTTACACAAGAAAGCAATTGGATGGACTGACAGATTTCGTAAAGAAACCACAAGTAGGAGCCAAAGGTTTGGTATATGTTAAATATGAGGCTGACGGTTCCTTAAAATCAAGTGTTGATAAGTTCTATTCACAAGAAGATTTGAAGAAATGGGCAGATCGTTTCAATGCTAAGCCAGGTGATTTGATGTTGATCCTTTGTGGTGAGGATGCAGACAAGACACGTAAGCAGATGAATGAGCTCCGATTGGAGATGGGAGAGCGTTTGGGTCTTCGTGATAAGAATAAGTTCGCTCCATTGTGGGTGATCGACTTCCCATTGTTTGAGTGGAACGAGGAAGATCAACGATTCTATGCAATGCACCATCCATTCACGAGTCCGAAATTGGAGGATGTACAATACTTGGATAGTGATCCAGGTCGAGTACGTGCTAATGCGTATGATTTGGCTATGAATGGAGTAGAGTTGGGTGGAGGATCCATCCGTATTCATGATTCAGCATTGCAAAACAAGATGTTCGAGTTGCTAGGATTCACACCAGAAAAGGCGATGGATCAGTTTGGTTGTTTGATCAATGCCTTTAAGTATGGAGCACCCCCTCACGGAGGTTTGGCTTTCGGTTTGGATCGTGTTGTCTCAATGTTGGCAGGTTTGGATTCAATTCGTGATTGTATCGCTTTCCCTAAGAATAACTCAGGTCGCGATGTGATGATTGATTCGCCATCAGAGATTGATGAGCAACAATTGAAAGAGTTGTCGTTGGAAGTTAAAGTAGAAAAGTAAATTTATTAAATGTGATATAGCCCTGAAAGTTGACCCGTTTTCCTTTCAGGGCTTTTTAATGTTTCAAGTATATGGATACATCGACGAATACAACACCAGAGAAAAAATCTTTTTTTGCCCTTACCCCCTTGATTTTGTTTCTACTCATGTACCTTGGGACATCCTTAATTTTAAATGACTTTTACAAAGTTCCCATAACGGTGGCATTCCTTGTTTCCTCACTTTATGCCATAGCCATAACCAAGGGAATCAGTTTGAAAAAACGCATCGAATTGTTTAGTCAAGGGGCGGGGAATAAAACACTATTGTTAATGGTGTGGATCTTTATTCTAGCAGGGGCATTTGCCCAAAGTGCAAAGGATATGGGTGCAGTAGAAGCCACGGTATCTGCCACGTTGAAAGTGTTGCCAGAGTCGTTTCTTTTTCCAGGACTCTTTTTGTCGGCCTGTTTCATATCATTGTCTATCGGAACATCAGTAGGCACGATTGCCGCATTGGTTCCCATGGCAGTAGGCATTTCGGATCAGACAGGTGTTTCGCTCCCATTGGTTGTTGCCATTGTGGTGGGAGGGTCTTTCTTTGGCGATAATTTGTCATTTATCTCAGATACCACTATCATAGCAACCAAAAGTCAGGATTGCTTAATGAAAGATAAGTTCAAAGTAAACTCATATATAGTGATACCAGCCGCATTGATCATGATGATCTGTTATTACTTCTTAGGAAGAGATGTCTCATTTCATTCTGAAATAGGAACAGGAACCATTGATATCATAAAGATAATTCCTTATTTAAGTGTTTTGATCTGTGCCATTATCGGGATGGATGTGATGATCGTGTTGACGATCGGTATTATCTTAACGGGAGTGATAGGAATCACAAGTGGCAGTTTCGATCTGTTTGGATGGTTTGCGTCGATGGGAGAGGGAATCAAAGAGATGTCAGAACTCATTATGGTGACATTGCTGGCAGGAGGAATGTTGGAATTGCTCAAATACAATGGTGCATTGACCTATCTAACGGAGAAACTAACCGCTAAGGTGAAGGGAAAAAGAGGCGGAGAGTTGTGTGTTGCTGCGATGGTCATGCTGAGTGATATCTGTACCGCCAACAATACCATAGCAATCATTACTGTCGGACCAATAGCCAAGGAGATTAGCAATCAGTATAAAATAGATAAACGAAAGGTGGCAAGCCTTTTAGACACCTTTTCCTGTTTTGCACAAGGCTTGATACCCTATGGAGCGCAGCTTTTGATAGCAGCAGGACTATCCTCGATTTCTCCGGGCGAGATATTCAAATACCTATATTATCCGATGCTAATGGGCGTGGTTGCCCTCGTAAGCATTTTGTTACGGTATCCACGTAAGTATTCCTGAATGGGTAGTAGAGTTTGGTCTAAAATCTAATCAAATCTTACAAATCTCTATATGGCAACTTCCTGTTATCCTCTGCCAATAAGTCCATTTGAAAACATATTTGTCGGATTTGTGAATTCCTGGGTGAGTATGTCAAGCGTACCATAAAATATTGTTATTTTATATGTGACTAAAAAGGAATGCTAGTAGCGTTCCTTTTTTTTATATTGATAATCAATTGTTTATATTTTATTGCATAAAATCGCATAAAAAAACACCTTGAAAATTTTGCAAGAATCAAATTATTTGTAACTTTGCAGTACAAAGTACTTTTAAAATTAATTATCAGTATGGAAAACAAAGAAGTGATCAATACGTTATCCGAGATTCGGAATATGATGGAACGCTCGACCAAGGTGCTGTCATTAAGTGGTATATCGGCATTTGTAGTAGGTATATTGGCGGTGGTGGCATCGTTTGTGGCAAAAAGCATATTAGAGAATGGATGGTTGCATGTGTACAAGGTGAGGAGTTTGATGATAATGGCCATTGCTTTGTTCGTTATATGTTTTGCTACGGTTCTTTACTTTGCCAAAAGGAAAGCGGAGAAAAATGGGTTGTTGTTCAAATTTGACAAAACGGTTCGGAAGATGCTTTGGAGTTTCTTCTTACCACTTATCATCGGAGGTGTATTGTGTGTAGGATTGATATATCAAGGCCATTATGGATTAACCTCCTCATTCATGCTGATATTTTACGGATTGGCGCTTGTTAATTTGTCTAACTTTACTTTTTCAAACATCAAATACCTAGGATATGTACAGTTGGTTCTGGGATTGGTTGATTTTCTGATGATTCAACATTCTTTGTTGTTCTGGATGATAGGATTTGGTGTTTGCCATATTATATATGGTATTATCTTTTACTTCATGTATGAAAGAAAGAAAAAAGGGGAGGAGTGATTGACTCTGAACTGAATGAGTAAACATCAGTAGATCAATTTATTGAAATTCAATAAAATATGAATTCGGATTTAAAAAATATCAATAAAGCGTTCGAAAGTAAAGTTCGATTAGGCATCATGTCTGCATTGATGGTGAATGACGAGTTGGATTTCTCTTCTCTGAAGTCGCTGTTGGAACTTACGGATGGTAATCTGGCCAGCCATACGAGAAGTTTGGAAGAGATGGGCTATATCGAATCGAAAAAGCAGTTCATTGGACGTAAACCAAACACCACTTACAATATAACGCAAGAAGGACGTGTGGCGTTTACCGACCATTTGAATGCATTGGAGGCTTTCTTGAAAAAATCAATGAATAAATAACAAAATTTTTTTTAACCTCGTACTTTGAAATTCAAAGTACTTTTAAAAATAAACGGATATGGAAAATATGAATGAAAAGAGGGAAGCAACAACAGAAGTTATGGCTGCTAATCCAAACAAGAGATTGATTTTAAAGTCGATAGCAATAGGTATTATTACGTTGTTGCTACTTATACCCATAAAGATGGTGGAGAGTTTGATAGAAGAGCGTGAATACACGGCAAGAACTGCTATGAAAGATGTGTTTGAACAGTGGGGTGACGAGCAGTTGATTATTGCGCCGACTATCAATTATGATTTAAAAGTAAGGTATTGTCATATGGAGGGAAACGAGAAAAAATATGAGACATATGATCGTCATGTAAAATTGCTCCCTGAAGAATTGAAAATTAATGGAACCGTCAATTCGCAGCAGTTGAAAAGGGGAATTTATGAGATTGTAACGTATAATGCGCCAATTGAGATAACGGGTAGTTTTGTCTTTTCTGATGAGATTGTGGCTGATTTCGGACGAGATATATCGGATGAAAATGTTCAAATATCTATATCAGACATAAAAGGAATTTCGGAGGAGATAAAATTGACACTAGGAAATGAAACATATACGTTAGTGCCGAATGGAGAATCCATGTTATCGACGAAAAGATTTTCTGCTTATGTGAATTTGTCGCAATGGAAAGCAGGAGAGAAGGTGCCATTTAAGATGGTTTTGAATCTTAAAGGTTCGCAATCAATAAAATTCCTTCCTATCGGAAAGGAGACAGTTGTTTCGTTGACGTCAAATTGTCATACACCAAGTTTTTGTGGTAATTTTTTGCCAACAACAAGAGAGGTGAAGGAGGATGGATTTAGCAGTGAATGGAAGGTTTCGTATGTAAATCGTGCATACCCTCAACAGATTATAGGAAATGTGGATGCATCTGAGTTTAAAGAGTCTGAGTTTGGTGTGAATTTGTTGATTCCTGTACAGCATTATCAAAAGACATTGCGTTGTGTGAAGTATGCAGAGTTGTTCGTAATCCTCACCTTTGTGTTGTTCTTCTTCATTGAGATTATTCAAAAGAGAAGGGTGCATCCATTGCAATACACATTGGTTGGTTTGGCGTTGACTTTGTTCTATTCATTGCTGCTCTCAATGTCTGAACATATAGGATTTGTACCATCATACTGGATTTCAACGATAATGACTGTTGTCTTGATTACGCTCTATTCCGTAGGTGTATTGAAAATACGTAAGACTGCAGCCTACATAGGGGCTTCATTATTCGGACTTTATACTTACATCTTTATATTGATCCGAATGGAAACATACGCACTGCTGGCCGGTAGTTTAGGATTGTTTGTTATCCTTGCAGTGTTGATGTATCTCTCTCAGCGCATCAACTGGTCGAAGGCGGAATAATTATATCTTTTAAATTAAACAACGTGACAGCCAGGGAGTAAGATCTCTGGCTGTTTTGATGTTCGCGCCCATGATGCTGTACTGTCCTTGAGGAATTCTTAATTCTTAATTCTTAATTCTATAATACTGCCTATTTTTAGAACTAGTTGCTAAATTAAGAAAATAAAACTTAAATTAGCAGGCATGAAAAGTAAAAGAAGAAATTTCACGGCAGCCTTCACGGAGAAGAAGAGGGACGATGCGGAGATTCTGGCGTAATCTTAGTCGCCGATAAACAGAACGAGTATTCGTATCATTGTTATGGTCGACGAAAATGCAAAAAAGCGCAGGAGAATTCCTTGAAAATGCTTGAAATGGTCGAGCTTTTCTAATAAAAATTCTTTGTGTTTGAATGATTATGAATTACTATTTTTAACATCAAAACAATTATAGTACTTAAAAACAAAATTGCCTCAAAAGATGAGAAAAAAGTGTACATTTTTATTATTATTAGGATTAGGTATGACCACAATCGTTAATGCACAAACGATGAAGGAAAATCTATTCAATATGGTGTCAAGATGCTACAATGCATGGAAAAGTATAGGAACAGATGTCAACGAGTATGGACAAGAGTTTGAGTATGGGGTTATCGAATACGACATACCTAATGGGTATGTATGGACTTCTGGCAGCTGGCCTACCCCCGAATGTGGCTGTGAAGCTAAAGCTGCAGCATTCAAGGATGCCAATGGACAATACACATATATTAAATACGAAGAATTTTATTGTGCTGCTGATTATGGCATGTCGGATTCCAATAGAAATATTTTAGATATTATGCCTGAAGGGTTTGGTCTTAAATCGTTCACCGACTATCACTTAGAAAAGCCCATAGATTTCTCATTCCTGCTAAAATTTATAATTCCACAGGTAGGTACTGACATGAATGTTAAGCTTAGCGTACTTCCCTTGGGCTCTGTTCCCAATGATGTAAATGGATTGACATTTAAATCAACCGCAGATATGAAAAACTGGTCAACGTTACATTGCATAAAATACATAGCAAAAGAAGTTGATAACAACACACTTCTTTGGGCTGCGGAAGGTAAATTTGATGAACTATCTGCCGAGCAACAAGAAAAATTTCAAAAGATTGTTTCTTCCTACAATTCCCACAACAATGGGGGTGAAGCCGTCTATTCAGATGTTCTTTTATGTATTATAGATGTAAAAAGAATATATGACATATATCAGTCACTGAATTGTGTTGAAATGACCCTGAAATGGAACAAACAGACAGCCAGATTTGAAATAAAATCAAAAGGTCCAAAAGTTCCTGCATGTTCTTTCAAAGAGTTTCTGACAAATGTGGTAGAATATGCTGACTAAAGATGCAGACAAAACTATTACAATCATGAAAAATTTTAATTTTATAATTATTTCTATCTTGATGACTTCTTTCTTTTCATTCAAAGAAGGTCCTCAATTGCTACCAGAACCCTCATGTTTAACATAAAAACATTATAGGACTTAAAAACAGAATATTGTTATGAATTGACGGAAAAAGGAATTTCAGTTGCAGTTGTAAAGACGGCTGATTTATATTGATCCGAATGGAAACATACGCACTGCTAGCCGGTAGTTTGGGATTGTTCGTCATCCTCGCCGTATTGATGTATATCTCTCAACGGATTAATTGGTCGAAGGCAGAATAATCATAGTTCCTATAAATTAAACAACGTAAGAGGGCGTGTCATAAATAGATATGCCCTCTTTTATAATGCAGAGACGTATCGAAATCAAATTTTGAGACGTCCCATTTTTGACACAAAAAAAGGGAAGGCTTCGTGTGAAAACTTCCCTTTATTTACTAATAAAGTAAAAAATTACTTGCAGCCGAAAAATGTTTTGTCTTCTTCGTCACGGCTATAGATAGCATTCTCGCGAAGCAACCATCCTAAAGCCATGTAAAGCTCTTCGTTTTTTCCTTTGAGTTCTTTCTTGATTTGAGCAAATGTCAACTCACCTTTTTCGTTTAGAAGACGCCAAACTTTTCCTGCGTTTTCTCCAATACAATGTTGTAACATATCAATATACTTATGGTTGTTAATATTTTAATGCAAATATATGTAAATATTTTTGTTAGCCTAAACATATCGACTTTTTTTTTGATGAAAAAACGAAAAAAAACAATAATAAATATTAATATAGTGTCTATTTTGTGATTTTGTTCTCTAGTTTTGTTGAGTTTGACTTTTATCCGTTTGATTGCCTATTCCATTTTTGTTTTGTAGAATATGTTTTTTGATGGATATCTGTTGAACTCTTCTTTCGTTTGTTTGTGCATAAAAAGATAAATAGAAATGGTTTTATTCGGGAATTTTCAGTAACTTTGCAAGAATTATTTTAGTTGAGTTCTTGGAATTCACCTTTATTGAATGAGATGGGTGCTTCTGTGTGTTGAATATAATATGGTTTGAAAGAGATTATTAAGTGAAAAACTTTCGAAAAAACCGAATTTGGTACAAGTTTTGATACTTGTCAAATGGAAATGCCCGCTAATAATGTTTAATGGGGAAAGGATGGTTCCCAACCCTAATTATTTGAGTAGATGAAAGCATATCATACGTTGATTTTTCTTTGTAGTATCCTATTGGCGTTAATAGGACTCTGTTTTTTTTTCCCAGAGAAGGGGGTGGAAATCTGTGGTAAGGTGTTTGACTTCCCTTCATTGACAGAGGTGATGCAAAAGGGTGGAACGGATACAGAATCAGCGGATGACAGATTGAGACGCATGGAGGAGGATCTTCGTTTGAAGATTGAGCAAGATTCTTTGAATCGCGTTTATGAGGCTGAGATGGCGGATTCCATGGCTTTCGCGGACACTCTAAAATCTTATCAGAAATTATTGTTTGAGGCTACTGCTAAATTGACATTCCCTAACGATGATCCTTCCATTCTATATTCTCTTTTTGATGATTTGGATAGCTGTGCAAAGGGTAAGGCGTCAATACACATCCTTCATTATGGAGATTCTCAGATAGAGCAGGATCGTATTTCGGGTTACATACGAGAGGAGTTACAAAACAAATTTGGTGGTTGGGGAGCAGGATTGGTACCTGCCATTCAACCTATACCTTCTTTGTCTGTAGCACAGACATCATCTGATAGTATACCTCGTTACATTGCTGATGGTACCTTGCGACAGAAGTTGTCTCATGATCGTTATGGTGTATTGGCTCAAATGGCAGAGGTAGATGGCTCTGTTTCATTGACTTTCGCATCCAGAAAGTGGAAAAAAACATTTCCACATGCTAAAAAATTCTCCAAGGTCTGTCTGTTAGTGGGCAATACGGATGCAGGTTTCTCGGCAGCTTTGGTGGTCAATGGAAAGGACTCGACCCAAACCTTGAAAAAGGAGCAGGCAGGAATGACGAAATTGACATGGCAGTTGGGTACTCCAGTATCCAATGTGGGATTAAAGATAAGAGGAAAGGCTGAGATATATGGTATCTCGATGGAGTCGAAGAGTGGTGTCTTTGTGGATAACATACCGCTTCGTGGTTCGTCAGGAACATTCTTTACCAAGATCTCTCCTCAATTGCTTTCTGAGTCGATGAAGAAGATGAACGTGAAGCTAATCTTAATGGAGTATGGTGGAAATGCAACACCTCATTTGAAGAAGGATGAGAGCATCTCCAATTTTAAGAAGAATATCGGACGTCAGATTGCATTCATGAAGAAATTGAATCCTAATGCAAAAATCATCTTCATTGGTCCTGCGGATATGAATACCATGGTGGATGGTAAATTGCAATCGTATGATAAATTGGAACCGATTATAGACTCTCTAAAAAGCGTAGCTTTGGAAAATGGTGCTATGTTCTGGGATATGTATAGCGTGATGGGTGGTAAGAACTCTATGCAGAAGTGGGTGAAACATTCTCCTGCATGGGCAACTACCGATTACATCCATTTCACAGAAAAGGGAGCTAGTCGTATTGCAGAGGTGTTTATGCAATCGTTTAATAATAGTTATGACTACTATCATTTCTTGTGCAGAAATAAGAAATGGAGTAAGATTAAAACACAGAGTAAACCACAGAATAAAACACAAAACAAAACACAAAATAAACCAAAAAAGTGATTGTGGAGGTAGATAAGTGATGAAACGAAAATTGTTTTTTTTGATGCTTTTCCTCATTGAGGTCATGTGCCTGTCCGCAAAGGGCTTTTTGGTGCGAGACCCTATCCCGTATGATTTTTTGGTGGATTCCTTAATGTCTATCCAATATCCGGATTCTGTTCATCATCATCGTAAAGATCTCTTCTTCGACAAAATGGACTCCATCGTCTTGTGTCGCAAAGGAAAGGTGAACATTTTGCATATTGGAGGGTCGCATATTCAAGCAGACTATTTTTCTCATACGGTAAGATGCCATTTTGATTCTATCAATGATGACTTCACTCCTTCAAGAGGTGTTATCTTCCCGTATAAAGTGGCGAAGACCAATAATCCAACCAACTACAAGGTGACGTCGACAGGCAATTGGATCACCTCTAAAAATGTGAAAAAAGAACGAATGGCACAGTTGGGTATGATGGGAATGGCTGTGACCACCATGGATCCCGATGCGGAGATTCGCGTTAAAATGGATGTGGATACCTCTTATCGTTGGAGTTTCACTAGAATACGTCTGTTAGGTTATTCCGACTCCATGTGTATTCCCTATATGTTAGATACAGATAGCACGAACATATATCCTATATTTGACGATTCGACAGAGTCGTATGTTTTTCATTTTTTGCAACCTCGTGATTCTTTTGTGTTGAGAATCAAACAACTTGATATGACACCACATGCATTTACTGTTTGTGGTTTTATTGTTGAAAATGATCAAGATGGCATTGTTTATCATTCCATTGGAGTGAATGGTGCATCGGTTCCTTCCTATCTCTCATGTGAAAATTTCCAACGTGATTTGGAACTGATAAAACCTGATATGGTCATCTTCGGTATTGGTATTAATGATGCTGTTCCTCAGAACTTCTCTGAAGAGAAATTCATTGCACGTTACGACTCTCTGATAGCAGAGATAGAGAAGATCAGTCCAGAGTGCTTTTACATCTTTGTGACCAATAATGATTCATTCCGAAAGGTGCGTCAGAAGAAGAAAGTCACTTATGTGGTGAACCGTAATGGATTGAAGGCGCAACATGCCTTTCTGACGTTGGCAAAGAAGTATGAAGCAGGCTATTGGGATCTGTTTGGATGGATGGGTGGCTTGGAATCCATGCGTATTTGGGAACAGAATGGATTAGCACAAAAAGATAAGATACATTTTACAAAAAAAGGTTATAAACTGATAGGCGACATTTTTTATAATGCATTGATTATGTCGTATTTAGAAAAAGAGTAGTTATGTTAGATACGTTTATAAATTTTATAAAATATATATTCTCATTTGACCCAAATTGTCAGTTGCTTTTCACGCAGCATTATTTTTGGATATTCTTCATAATGGTATTTGCCATATTCAGCTTTGTTCACAACAAGGTACTGATGCGCAATACTTTCCTTTTCATAGTTAGTGTATTTTTCTATTATAAGACGAGTGGATGGTTTACGCTTATCTTGGTTTTTGCAACACTCTTCAATTATGTGGATGGAGCTCTGATCTATCATGCCAAAAAAGAGTGGGGTAAAAAGACTTGGCTGATTATAGGATTGATCATCAACTTGTTGACTCTCTGTTATTTTAAATATTCCTATTTCTTTGCGGATATGATACATGATCTCTTTGGAATTGAGATCAAGGTGATTAATGTATTTGCGTTGATTGGGGATAGAATTGCAGGGAAACCTACGTTTACCGTGGATCAGATTATCCTTCCGGTTGGTATCTCTTTCTACACATTCCAGTGTATCAGTTATTTGATGGATATCTTCAGAGAAAGAGTGGCGCCAGTGAAGAACATATTGAATTTCGGATTTTATGTCACCTTCTTCCCTCAGTTGGTGGCAGGACCGATTGTTCGTGCCAGTGAGTTTATCCCACAGATTTATAAGAAGTATTTCTTGTCACGTCGGCAGTTCGGTATCGCCATGTTCTGGATTCTGAATGGAATGGCGAAGAAGATTATCTTGAGCGACTATATAGCAGTCAATTTTGTCGATCGTGTGTTTGATAATCCTACCATGTTTACTGGATTTGAGAACCTCGTGGCATTGTTTGGATATTCCCTTCAAGTCTATGCTGATTTCTCTGGTTATACAGACATCGCCATTGGTGTTGCCATGTTGATGGGCTTCTATTTGCCAAAGAACTTTAATTCGCCTTATAAGGCTACGAATCCAGGTGGATTCTGGAAGCGTTGGCATATCTCTTTGTCTAAGTGGTTGCAAGATTACTTGTACATTCCGTTGGGAGGTAATCGTACGGCTTCTTTTGGTACGTATGCGTGTATTATAACTATTTCGTTGGTGGGAGCCATTCTATCAGGAAGTATATGGGTTGCCTTGATTTTGCTTGTCATTGCCTCGATAGCAACTTATGTATGTTACAAACATCCGGAGAAGAAAAAGGATCTGACATCCAATATGAACCGTCTGAACACGATGTTGTTGGGTGGACTTTGGCATGGCGCTAGCTGGAATTTCATGATATGGGGTGGATTGAATGGTATCGGTATGATTGTTTACCGTTTTTGGAAAGATTTGGATGTACTCGCGCGTATGGCTGTGATTTTGGCAGTAACCGTTATCTGCATTGCGATTGCATGTTGGTTCCCTGCTCCTGTATGGAACATTGCAGTGGTGTGGAGTGTTATTATCTTTATTGGAACATTCGTCCGTTTGATTTATGCATATTTCGAAGGAATACATGAATTTAAAAGATTAGAGATGTGCTGGGCAGTTTTCCAAACATTCGTCTTTATTACATGGACACGTCTGTTCTTCCGTGCTGGTTCTAATCTAGACCCAGCTGAAGCCAATGAAAAAGCTTGGGATACTGCCAAAAACATGGTGAACCAAATTGGTAGCCGTTGGGATTTGTCTTTGATCCCTCAAATTTGCATGGGATATAAATATGTCTTCATTTTGATTATATTGGGTATGATTATCCACTGGTTGCCAGAAAATTTCAAACGTAGATACAGATTCTCTTTTGCTGCACTTCCATTGCCAGCCATGGCGATCTTTGTGGTGATATTCGTTTTCATAATCTATCAATTTATCACGGCAGATTTGCAGAAGTTTATTTACTTCCAATTCTAATTAGTTAAGAGTTCTTAGGTAAGGGTTAATCCCTTTTTGTAGAGATGTCGCTTGCGGCGTCTGTAAAATTAAGAGTTAAGAATTAAGAGTTAAGAGTTAAGAGTTAAGAGTTTGGAGGTAAGGGTTATGTCCCTCGTAGAGACGTCGTCTGCGGTGTCTGTTACGTTAAGAGTTAACTATCGTATCTCAGGACATCGTTGACACATTGAGTGCGTTCAGACAATTGGTATGACAAACTCTACCATTAAGTAAGTACAAATTCGTCCATCGTATAAAAACAAAACTCCGCAGTCCATAAAAGATCTGCGGAGTCTCGCTTGATGAAGAAAATATTTAAGCTATTTTTTTACCAGTTTCATTGAGTAATGGTTTCCATTGATAGTTAAATTCAATGCATAAACACCTTCTTTAAGGGATCCTACGGCAATGCTTCCTCCATTATCAACGTAACGGTTGATTAGGATTCGACCACTAAGATCAGCAATTGTTACAAAAGCTCTTCCTTCTTCTGCGTATGAGAACCATAGGTAATCTTCTGCAGGATTAGGATAGATACGAGCAACATCAGTTGTCTCATTAGCTGCTAACGTCACAGATTGTGTTTCGATATCCACAGGAGCGTATGCGTTTTTCTTTCCTAATGTAGGTATGGATGTGATGGTCCATGCACCATTGCCTGTATATGAGAAGCGGCTATATGTCTGCTTGTTCTTATGAGGCAAGTAGGTAATGGAATCCAACACTTCGAGATTGTTGTTAACCATTCTTGACAAGCATACGGTTTGACTCTGACTCTTGTTCAATTTGAAGTTTGTGTGAAGTGGTCCTTGTGTGGTAGAGTCTTTGTCTGCCCAGATAATCAAGTATCCTTTTGCTGGCACAGTCGTTAATTTAGAGTTGCCAGTAGGAATACGATATTTCATCAAAGTGTCTCTATGGTTGGTGATGTACATACCGCCTAAATCGACAGCGGCACTTCCATCATTGTATATCTCGATCCAATCCTCTTCTTCTCTAAATTCGTCAACATACTGTTTGTTGGCTGCACAAACCTCGTTGATGTATAGTTTCACGTTGGAAGGATTCCAGTTGTTGTCTCTTTCGAAGATTGCATGTAATACGAGTTTGTCGTTTACGTTCGTTTGGTATACTTCGCTGTTGGCTGAGTTGATGACACTGATACCAGTATTGTCGTCAATCATACTTAAATCGAAGAGTAGGGAAGAGCCACCTGCGTTGTGAAGTTCAACCGCAATGACGTTCTGTCCCTCGACGAAGTAAGAACGAGGAATATCGAAGTTAAGAATGGCGTATGAATCCATCTCCAAATTAGCCTTTATCGTATCGTTGACCATGTCTGGCAGATTGAATCTGTATACTTCGCGACCATTTAAATAGATGATAGCACCATCGTTGATATGTGCGGTGCAGTGAATGTTTGCACCCATATTGTTTAGTTGCGAGATGGTGAATGTTTTACGCAAGAAGGATGTTGTGCTACCACCTGTAGTGATTGGCCAACCAGGTCCGGTAATACCACCAGGTCCTGTAATACCACCAGGTCCGCCAATTCCTCCAGCACCACCAGCACCACCGATACCACCAAAATCACCGAAGTTTCCAAAGTCGCCAAAGTTGAAACCATTACCGTTGCCGTTATTGTTTTCAGTGGAACCAGTGGAGATATTGGTCTTTTGGAAATTGGTACCCATACCGATAGGAGCTAATCCAGAGTTCCAACTTTCATCATTGAATGAGAGTTCTTTCCATGATTGGTCTATTGAGTCTGTTTTATAAGCGAATTTCCATGTTTCGTTGGCATCGATGATATAGTTTTCACGACATACTTCCCATCTGCTGAACTTATATCCAGCAGGGGCTTCTGCTTTAACTGAAATGGCACTGTTGGTGAAGTATTTACTTCTGAAATCACGTTTGCGAATCGTCTCTAAATTATTCAGTAAATAAGAGGCTCCATCCACATCAGAATAGATTCTGAGAGCCACAGGAGAACCTAATCTTAGGGAGTCTGCCACATGATTGAATAAGAATTGCTCGCGAGCAGTTAGGTAGTTACGAACCTTTTCAGCTTCAGCTCGCCATGAACTCACCTCAGTTTTTTTGTAAGATTGTAAGTATTTGAAGAAGTAGTCTGCTTCTGGTTCCAGCAATGCAATCATGCTATCTAGAACTTGTGACACATGTTCTGATTCGAATGTCGTACCAGCATGTGCAACGAATTTGGTCATCAAACGTCTTTTGAATTCATCGTTTTTGATGAACTGAGGAAAGAATTTACATCTTGCTGCATATTGGAAACCGTTGGTGTTGAGATAGTTGCCATATAGAGAAGTGGAGTAGTCGGTATCGTATAAGATCCATCTCCATTTTCCATTTTTGTTGCGGTGCCAAGCTTTGATGTTTCCTCCCGACCAATCCTCGTTGCAGATGTAGATTTGAGACATGAAGTAGTTCAGACATTCATCCACATCGATGATCTCGTCCATTTGATCAAACACGTCGCTTGCGTTCATGTTAGCATTTTTGGCAATGTTAAGAACGTTTTGGTAGTCGTCGCATTCCGTAGCTTTGTCGGAGGCCTCCTCGATGCAAATATCCTCTTCATCCAGTCCATAGTTTGAATAGATGAAATCTTTGTTGGACCTCTCTCTGATTCCTAACATTCCGTAGTATTCACCATTCATGAATACGACAGAAGGCTCATAGGCTTGATGGTCGATATCCATATTAGATGCAATCAGAGTTTGTAGGAATCCATCTCTGAATAGCATACGACCGAAGTCGTTACCTGAATTTCTAAGAACGATGCTTTTCCATTTAAGATTAGGCTTTTCAGTAAAGATAGGGTAATCTAATTTATTGTTGCCATATATTTTGTTAGCCTTTACCTTAATTGATTTGATATATTTCGTACGAGAGCAAGCACCAAAGCAACCGATTTTCACCTCTTGGTTGAGTTGCGATGCTTTTTGTTCGTCAAAAAGCTCAAAGTTACATGGTCTGTCCCAATCATTCATATAGTTGGCTCTGTTATCCATAGCGCTACAATTGGTTGGCACTGTAGAACCGTTTCTACCAACCACCAAAGCTCCAAGAGAATCACCGTATACAAAGTCCCTGTCGGTTACCAAAGAGACTACTTTTGTGGCAACAGGAATGTTGTTGAGGAAGAAGTAGGTGGCAGTGGTGATGTCACTGGGAACTTCTCCGTTAACCACCGCAATGGCACGCAGGGGTGTTGTACTGCCTATGTTGATAGGACTAGTATAGAGCATTCCATTCTCCTTAGGTTCAGAACCATCTGTTGTATAATAAATTTTAGCAGCAGGATTGGCTGCTTGGATGGTTATGCTTTGGTTGGAATTGAAGAAACCGCCTTTCGTACTAAACGTAGGAGCGGCAGTTTGTGCAGTAGCAATAACCGAATTGTTGGATCGTCCCATGGATGGGGTGACAAAGAATCCATACTCGGTAGAACCATCTGTGACACATCCGTATGATGAGTTACGGAATGGTTTTGGATACTTAATAAAGTCCAACATACTACCATTGGCATCCGTTAAATAGAGTTCTCCACCATCACTGTCAAGTTTGAAACTTGCATGGTTGCCTTCATCTAATTCATCAAAATAAAAAATAGCATATTCTCCCGGTTGAAGAACTATGTTAGATTTGTTCTGCCATAAGTATAGGTTTTCAGAAGTGTTGGAGAAAAAACAATTGCTCAGGTCCACACTTTGTGCTCCTGGGTTGTATAATTCCACCCAACCCTCAAAGTTGAATTTATCATTGTACTGATAGGAGACGTTCCTCACCATCAGTTCATTGATGTTGACCGCATACATACTATATGATGCAAACAGGGCCAACAAAGGGAGTAATTTTCTTTTCATGATATTTTGTTTTTACATTAACAATAGGGGAACTTTATACTTTTTACCTTTACACCTATAAATTTACAATAAAAACATCTCATCTCTTCTCTTTACAGTAGCAAATATAAAAGTATAATTCCTAAATATACACTTTTTTTCTGTCATTTAAGTGAAATACCTTTTTTATTCAGTGAAAGATTTAACCCTTTTCTAAAAGGATTAGCATCGTTGTTTTATTTTGTCTTTTTAAGGTGAGCTTTATAAATTCATCATCTAAAGAATTTTTTACTATATTTGTTCGATATTAGGTAGAATCATAAACCTCTTATTTTATTATTTATGCAAAAAAATTTTCGATCTGTTGCTGCTATTGAGTCGTCTGAGTTGATCAGACGAGAGGATGATATTTATCAAAAAAAGAATGATATTAGAAGCGAATATAGTAGGGATTATACGCGGATACTTCATTCGCTGGCTTTTCGTCGCTTAAAACATAAAACACAGGTCTTTTTTAATGGTGCGGATAATGATCATATTTGTACTCGCATCGAACATGTGCTTCATGTCGAATCGGTGGCTTGCACCATTGCCAAGGAGTTAGGTTTGAATGTGGAATTGACAAGTGCGATTGCTCTTGCTCATGACTTAGGACATGCACCTTTTGGTCATCAAGGGGAGGATGTGTTGGATGATCTTTATGTTCGTTTTTTATCCACTCGTTTTTGGCACGAAAGAAATGGGCTCTATCTTGTCGATCAAATTGAACTGCTTGCGGATGAAGAGGGAAACTATCGAAATTTAGATCTTACGTATGCTGTGAGGGATGGCATCATCTCTCATTGTGGTGAATTGGATGATAATGATTTACGACCAAGATCAGAATACATTGATTTGAAGGATTTCTCTTCGAAAGGTAAGTTCCAATCCTACACGTGGGAGGGATGTGTCGTGAAGTTGGCGGATAAGATCGCTTATTTGGGTCGCGATATTGAAGATGCTAAAATGTTGGGCTACTTCACGAAACGACAGTTGGATGAATTGCAAGATTTGTCACTTGTACGTAAAGATAGGTCGGTCAACACCACAGTGATTATGCATGATTTGATTCTTGATTTATGTGAAAACAGTGACCCGAAGGTTGGTTTGCGACTCAGTCAGACGATGTCAGACCATCTTAATCGCATTAAAAATTTCAATTACCAGAATATCTACAATAATCCTCGTCTTAATCCCTATAAGGCTTATTCAGAATTGGTTGTCAATCAGTTGTTTGATTACTTGCTGAGCCTTTATAAGGAATCTGATACAATTCGATTTATTGTATCTCAAAACTATGATGGAAAGCAGTTTGTACAGGATTTCACATCATTCCTAATGGCTTATTGTTATCCAGATCTTATTTCTGGAATTGAAAGGTATGAATCATTGCAAGATAAGTATAAAAATCAGAAAATTTATGGAGACCTATCCGAAAGGAAGGTTTATATAAGAGCCATCTTGGATTTTATTGCAGGAATGACAGATATTTATGCAGTGAAATGCTTTGATGAGTTGTTGCGTTGTTGAGGTAATATTTATTTAGCTGTTTTTCTTTGATTTGCTTGTGATTTCCAAGAATTTTATTGAATTTTGTGTGGAATTCTACATGTCTATAGAATTATTGCTTGATAGAATATTCTTTGCTAAAGTGTTGATGAAGAATGAGATGTGTAAATTCCTTGAACGTAATTCGACCACATAATTTAAAAGTAAGTGTATGAAAGCTTCGTATATATTAAATATTTTATTGGCAGCTGTATTGGCCTATGTATGTATTCGTCATGCTGAAAATAATCCTCCACAACAAACAATGGATGATACAACCGCGGTTGCTTCTCAGGTTTCTCCTGTGGTTTCTGATACCTTTAAGAAGTTTGATGTGATGAGTGAACCTGATTCGCTGATGAACTTTTCATTCTTTACGGGTGATGGTGGACATGGTTTGTTGCTCTGTGCAGGAGACACGGCTGTTAGTAACGCGATGACCATCGGATGGGGTGGTATTGGTACATTATGGGGTATGCAACGTCCTGTGGTGACTGTTTATGTGGCTGAACGTCGATATACAAAAGAGTTTATGGATAAGTCGGCTTACTTTACCGTTATGCATTTTGCCGACACGAAGATATTGGATTATATGGGTACTCATAGTGGTAGAGATGGTGATAAAGCGAAGGAGTTAGGTTTGCATACTCTTTATACGGAGAATGGTACGCCTTACTATGCAGAGGCAGATCTTGTGCTTGAATGTAGAAAGATGTATGACGGACAGCAGTTTGATTCCACTAAGTTCTGTCAGGATGTTCCAAAAGATTTCTATGCTAATTTCCCTGCAGGCATCCATTATTTTTATATCGGAGATATTGTGAATGCTTGGAGAAAATAGTTGGTCGCTGTCCTTTATCCAATGAAATAAATTTTATTCCACATATAGAGCGCCATTCTGTTGCTCTTTGTTGTTGGTGGTGTGTATAATGTGGAGAATTAAACGAAAACCATGATATTATTTCTGTATGAAATCACTCTTATTCTCATTACTCGCATGGACATCCTTCCTTTTCTCGATGTCTCTTTCCGCTCAAAAGAGTCTTTACATTCCTCGTGAATGGAAGAATCGAACGGATACGTTAATCTATAGTGAAAACGACCCTAACAACCAATACACATGGTCCAAGTCTCGTTCGAAGGAAAGCGACAACTTCATTGTTTACTGGGACAAGTATTACGGCAATACAAACCCTACGAATGCGCCTTCAACCTATCGGGTAGATATTGATGACCTACTGAATAAATGCGAGGGCTTTTATGCCATGAACATTGGCACGCTGGCTTTCTGTGATGAAGACAACTCCAATGTATCGAAATACAAGATGATGGTTCTACTGAACCATACCACCGAATGGGTGTGCTATGGTGGTGGATATGATGATGTCATCGGTGCCCTTTGGCTCAGTCCAAGCACCAGCAAGCCAGTCGGACACTCCGTTGCTCATGAGGTTGGTCACTCTTTCCAATATCAGGTCTATGCTGATCTTAAAGGCTATTCAGGCTTCCGAACCGCCATCGGTAGTGGTTCCACATTCTGGGAGCAGACTGCGCAATGGCAAGCCAACCAGTCCTATCCCGCATTGAAGTGGGAGCAGAGCTGGAATCTATTTATGAACACCCACAATTATGCGATGACGCACGAGTGGCACAGGTACCAGTCTTATTGGTGGCACTATTATCTCACCGAGAAATATGGTATTGATGTCATCGGTGAACTGTGGCGTTTCAACCCTGGTTATGGGGCAGACCCGAACGAGAGTTTTATGAAGATGATGAACATGGATGCTTCCGACCTCTATATGGAGTATTTCTTTTATGCTATGAAGATGGCTACGATGGACATAGATAATGTGCGGGATGAGGCGGATGATTACATCGGCACGCTCCGCTATGATTACATTGCGCTCGGGACGGCTAAGTATCAGGTGACATACAGCAGTTGTCCGCAAAGTACTGGTTTCAATATCATCCAGCTCAATGTACCGAAGGCGGGCACTGAGGTCTCCGTCGATTTCACATCGCTTGCGAAGGGCGCATCTCTTCCCAAAGGGGATGCGAAACAATATTTTAACGGGGAACGGTTCGTAACCGCCAATGTATCAGCTTATAATACTTTTAATCAATACTCATCCAGGGGGTTCCACTTAGGCTATGTGGCACTTATGGAGGATGGTTCAAGGAAATACTTTTATGACGAGGAGGTCTATTGCACCAGTTCCGATGCCAATGCAGAGGTGAAAGGTGTGGCGAGTTGCGTGGTGCCCGAAGGGGTGAAGAAACTGTTCTTGGTCGTTTCTCCTTCTCCTTCCGCATACATTCAGCATAAGTGGGACGAGGAGATCACGAACGATGACCAATGGCCCTATACCATTGAATTCAAAGGCACTAACCTTTGGGGAGCGGCTAATATCTCCGATACGGAGGAGATCAAGGACGTGGAACTCACCTACGATGTCTATTTCCCTGCCTCGTCAAGCGTGTACCAAGGTATAACCCTGAAGGTGGAAGGATCTGCCGCCTCCAGCCTTGGAACAGCCTTCCAGATGCAAGCCTCGGCGGTGGGTTCTCTCCTCACGCAATGGACCAGCTCGGGACCAACCGATGGGCAAGCCATGTTCTATGCAGTCGATGCCAATGGAGTGATCAACAACTCCGCCTCTTCGGCGAATGGCTACGGACATTGGTTCTCTGCCTCCGGCAACCGTTGCGATTATGCCTCCGGCTACGTCTTCAGCGAATTCGACGCCAACAGCCTCACATTCTCCCTTGGGCAATATCCAGGCAAGGTGGCGAACGGTTCCAACTATACAATCCGACAAGCTATCAAGTATCAAAAGGGAGGTAAGACCGCGGTGGCTACCTTCGTGTTTAATATCCATATCACATCCGAACGCACAGGATATGAGTTAATAGAGGAAGCCACTAACGTATTGACATATTCTTCCGAAGAAATCTATCCAATTGCCTACTATTCATTATTAGGCATACAAATCCCTTCATTGCAACAAGGCATTCATCTTGTGAAGATGAGTGATGGTAGTGTGAGGAAAGAAATCTTTGAGGGACGGTAAATATAATTCCTAATTTTCAAAAGACGAAGGATCAACTTCTTGAACGGACGAGGAGAGGCATAGCGAGCGGAAGTATTAACCATTAAATCATTTTTAATCATGGAAAAGAAGGGTATGACACAAGAACAGAAAGATAGACTCGCAAAATGCAGGTACTACAAAGGTGAGAAATCACATCCTGAAATTGAACTTGATAACGATATTAGCTACTACTACTGGGAGTCAGAACGAATGTATACTTTCAATTCTCCAGATGTGAGCGAGGCATGGGAGATTTGGGATAAGATAGGAATTGAGAAAGATGCAGAGAATAAAAGACCTGATATTCCCCTAAGACTACAATTCTATCTTCTTGGAACCGCCATACATTTGTACGGATCACTATTCAACACTAATATCGATGCGTTCAAATTAAAGTATTTTGAATTCATAATGAAATACTAAAGTTCTATGGCTTTTAAGACTGTCAAAGATATCATGAATGTTGAATGTAAGGATGATTCTGTAAGTTAAAATATCTATCCTTTAACTTCTACAATTATTCAATCATCGGTAATGGAATGCTAATTTTGTAGAAATTGTAATAATGTGGAATTTTAGACCCTTGTTCACTAAATAGTTTTTCAGACTCTTTTTGCAATTCACATTTATCCCCTGGATATAGAATAACACATCGTGGCGAATAATTATCGGGAAGTCCAGGCAACAAACTCTCGTCACGGGCATTACCACTTAATTCACGAATGTCATTTATATCCGCATAATTATCTTCTTTATACTTAGGTTTATATTTTGCGTCAAGAATTAATTTTTCTTCTCGAATCACAAAATCTGCAACTTGCCGACCATAAAATCCATTTCCTTGGAATAGGACTTCGTTCACACGATTCTCTTTTAATCGGTTCCATACCCACATTTCATACAACCTTGCCATATCAATCCAGAATGGAGGTGTGCTTTCTTTATCATTTACATCTACCTTGGCCACACTATAATCGAATCGCCGTAATAACATCTTGGCCACACGAATGGCCTCACGGTACTCTTTAAAAAGTTTGTTGGTTGTCAAATGCTGAATTTGATATGGCTCAATATTGTCAGTCACATGGTCAAATCGTTTTTTTAGATGGTTCAACATAAGTGGCACATCAGTTTTGGAATATTTGGTTTGTAAATTTTTCCATTGCCCGATAATGTGTTCACAAAATAGTAATGCACGTTTCAGCAAACGATTTTCTGGAGTGTCATCGGTATATTCTTGGAACTGACAATAAACCTTGTCTTGACGTTGTTGAAAAACATTTTGTTGCAAGTGCCGTCCCATCATAATTCGGCCTTTCACTTTTGACTTAAGATTTTCTTCACGTGTTATGTAATCTTTCTTCAATCCACGCTTCACGAGACGGTTGAGCAACGATAAAAAATGCAAGACCAACATTGGGGTTAATTGGCTATTTATTCCAGGAGATTTAATTGTCGCTTTCTTAAAATCAATACCATAGCATTTTGCGAAATAATCAGACTCATGTTGAGTGTCTACTTCCAATGCTGCCAGAAACATTTTTATGAAATCAGTGTTCCCGTTTTTTGGCGCAACTACCACAGCTAACTCATTTTCGATTAGCCATGAAGCACCAATATAGTAGGAGGCACGGTAATCCTGGTCGATACCCAGATATTGTGGAGTAGACATATATTGGGACGAGGTGCCTTCAAATTTCACGGATTGCAATTGATCATGATGTGATTGGATAAAATCATGTTCCATAATTGGAATCACCTCAACGTCGTTTCCCGTCACATTGGGTTCATTATTTATATTTGCCATTTCACTAGTCATTCCCATAAAAACAAACGCCTCCTCATTATAATGGGTTTTGTTAATGTAATTAGTAACTCAGCTATTATTCTCAGTTCATTTGGGATGGATATTTCTTACAGAAATCCTCGACCGTCATGTCCGATTCTAACCGTTCAGCACGAATAATTCCGTCCTTGATGTATTCGTTTAATAGCGGCAAAATTTCGTACTGCCAGCGCATCTCTAGTTCGGGTTCTCCCTTAGCGAAGAAATAGCTATGTCCCACCATTAAATCCTCAAAATCCATTTCGGTCTTGTTTCTCTTGATAAAAGCCTCAACGGATTCAAACAAATTTACTTGTTTAGATCCTACGCCACATTCCTTCTCCAGCACACCTTTGTCCGCCTTCAGAGTCACAAATGCGAATCTTCTTCTCACTGCGTAATCAATGTTACCCACACTGCGATCCGTCGTGTTCATGGTGCCAATAATGTAAAGATTCGACGGAACGCCAAAAGATTCTTTTGAATAAGGCAATGTGACATTGATAGGATGTTTGTCTCCTATACGTTTGTCAGCCTCCAACAAGGTTATTAATTCTCCAAATATTCTAGACACATTGCCACGGTTGATCTCGTCAATAATAAGGACATAGTTTTGTATCGGTGCATCATTAATTTCGCCAGTGATTATATCGTTAAGAACATCTACATTTACTGCATTATTAATTATTTTACCATTATTTCTAGAATCATATAATGCATAAATACTTTGCTGACTCAGATTTTTATGATAAAGTTTAGAAATCGGTATCAAATCTCCTACATATAACCATTCCACTTTCCTAAATTGGCACATGTCAATTGTGGCATCACTACGATATTCATAATTGCCTACAATTTTAGCTATTGCTTTCACTGATTTTGTCCCATGAGAGACCAAGACGATGTCACCTATTTGCATCCACTGTTTGAATATCTCCATCGCTACAGCTCCCCATTTTCTTTCGTTGTCATCGATATATTTAGATTTGAAATCCTCTCGTGTTTGGCATCCACTAAAGTCCTTATCTTCTCCCCAACCTAATGCAATTACATTATTTTCAATGCAGTAATCAAAAATCTCATCACCATCTTTCCCTTTTTCACCCAATGATATTTTGAAAACCCTTGTCTTTGTGAAATCGATTTTTGGTGATGTGTTTTTAGTCGTAGTTGTTATCTTATTCGCATTAGCACACATAATTTTGAAAATGCCATCTTCAATATCATAGCCGACTATTCCGTTTTCTGTCTTAGGCTTTATCCCCTCCACAAAATCTTCATAGTCCATCGATTGGTGGAACGTACAGAACCCTATTTGTCCATTAGAATTTTTCTCTTTATCATAACGCATCTGTTCGTAACAATCCATCACAGCTTTATGGTCGTTCAGATCCACATTTTGTACTCCACATATATTCAAAGCCAAAGCCGCAGTATTATACGTTTTCCCGGTACCCGGTGCGCCTTGAAGGATGATGTTTTTCTTATGGGAAATAATTTGATTATATTTTGTCATCTTAGAATCTGTATTCATGTTTTGAATTGTTTGTTTAATTATTTTTCCTACTAAATTATCTAATTCAATAAGTTCTGCGATAACATTATCAGCAACCTCATTTACATCTCCTTTCATCTCATAACCCTCATCGTTCATTCTATAACCACTATCACTATATTTCCAAATGAAATGATGAAGGCCTGAAATACGATTTAAAACATGTTCAAAATGTTCTGTAAATTCTTTATTTTCCAGATGGATTTCTACATAAATGTGTTTATTCACATGACCTGCACTGGTATCATTATCCGCGCAGAACTCATAGTGACATTTATTTGTTGTTTCAAATTGTTCTGAAAAAACCCAAGCATATTTTTTATATGTTTTTTGTTCTGCCAAAGATAAGCCTATGTTTCCTTCTTTAAACTTTGATTTAATAGCATTGCAGAAGTCACTGAATTTAAATGGTTTTGAATTTTTCCATGCGCTATAAGAGATCAATACAAAAAGGTTTTCATTCGATTCATCTAGTTGTATTTTCTTTTTTATTGCTTGTAGCAAATTCAAATATGATTCTGCATCATACACATTGACCTCAACACCTTGTCCCTTCAGATAATTAACATTTCTACTATCTAATGCAATATATTTCTGTGCATTACACCAAAACAAAGGCATTGTACATTCTGCTTTTCTTTTATCAATATTGTAATACTCGAACCAAAGCGTCAAATCCCCCTTCATCATTGCCTCGTACGCCTTCCACAACCTATCACAACTTTCTTTCAGGTTATTCCAATCGTAAAAAAACATTCTGGCATAGTTCAATACAGGTATCCCATCAAAATCGGAAGGTATATCAGATTTGACATTAAACGCTTCTTTTATTTTCTCTAAAATTTTTATTCGTTTATCAGACGATAAACTACCTCGATTAAACATGCCCATAAATGAGAATGGATCAATGTCTGTTATCTTCTGCGACTTATCTTGCAAATGCAAATAATCAGAGAATTCTTGTAATCCGTCTTCTGCAAAAATGAACTTAACCAATAGAGTTCTATCATTCTTATATTCAAGCAGTTTCTCTGCCAATTCCGTATAGAAAGAAATCCATGTGAATTTATTTTCTGCCATAATATCTATTCTTTTACATCATTATCTTTCAATCCCCCAATCCCAGCAAATTCAAATAATTTGCGATACGCCTCTACCTTCTTATCTAAACTCAAAGGATAAGCTCGTGAGGATGACGGTAATCGGTATAATACCACATCATCATTTAAAGGGACAAAACTACCCACCGAAGGCAAAGATAACAAAGAATACTGATTCATCACGTTTTTCGTGGCTTTTTCTCCTGTGGTGACAACAACTCCGCATTGGGGAATCATTCTTAATAAAGACTCAATATCGGTATATTCCACCACCTCAAGGAACTTGTCGGATGCATTATCCGCTAAACGTTTCACCGCCGTGGCTGTATCATAGTATCCAATGCCTTTTTGTTGTAAAAACTCCACGATGGATTCCAATCGGAACATTTTCCCTTTGTTATCTACAAAATGGTTTTTGTCATTGAAAAATATAGAACCCATGATTCGCCAATGATCATTGATGAAATTAGGATAATAGAAATTCATGCACCAACGCTTACGCTGAGGCGGAAAACTCCCCAAGAAGAGAACTTTCGTCGTTGTCGGAAGAAATGGTTTAAGCGGATGATATTCCGCCTCCTCTGTTGATCTTTCTATATTCTCCCTATTCAAAAAGGCTGACTCTATCTTTTCCATCTCTATCATTGCCATTTTTTATTGAAACAACCGAAGGGTGCTTCATTCTAAAAACGTGAGAAATTTCACTATATTTGCTAATATATTATAATTTTCACAGATATGAAAAATTTTTCTCCTAAACCGTGGACTCTTCCACAACCCGTGCTGATACTTGGCACGTATGACAAAGAAGGTACCCCCAATGCTATGAATGCGGCATGGGGTGGCACATGGGACACTAACGAAGTGATGATTTCCCTTGGCTCTCACGCCACAACTGAAAACCTTGATCTGCAAGGTGCTTTCACGCTTGCATTTGCTACAGTTGATACGCTTGTCGCTTCCGACTACGTGGGAATTGTCAGTGCAAAGAAGGAACCCAACAAAATCGCAAAGACAGGTTGGAACGTGGTGAAATCCGAGCATGTGAACGCGCCGATCTTCACTAATTTCCCTTTGACCTTGGAATGTAAAGTCAAGGAGACGCTCAACCGAGATCAATCGGGGTATATGCTTATTGGAGAAATAGTCAATATCGTTTGTCAGGAGAATTTCCTATCAACCGACGGATTACCAGACATTGAGAAGATGGGCATTATCTGTTACAATCCAATTCATCACGAATATATTCAATTGGGAAAGAAAGTCGGACAAGCCTTTCATGATGGAGAACAACTGAAATAATCTCATGATATCCCTTGAATAGGGTAGTGTCGTAAAAAAGCAAGAGGGTGTTTCAAAATGAAGCACCCCCTTAGAAAAACATCAATTATTATTTATTTGTTGCTATTTAGCAGGGTATACGTTTTTCCTTCTTTATTTTTTAGAATATAGAGTCCGGCACCTAATTGGTCACTATTATTATGATTGATAGTGATTGTTTTAATGTATCTGCCAAGTACGTCGAATACGTAGTAATCACCTGCTGGGATTCC
>CACZUS010000025.1 GCA_902784425.1 uncultured Bacteroidales bacterium | reverse complement strand
AGATAAAATGAAGAAGTTTTACATTTTGTGCCTAATGGCAATGGCTTCATCGCTTGCCATGGCAAATGATTTGGTTACAACAGCCACAAAATTAGAGAAAAATAAAGTTGTAGAAGAGGCTTCAGACACTGCGAAGTGGACATTCCCAGGTTCTGTTGGATTGAATGTTAATCAGGCATTTTTTAGTCCGTATAGTATTGAAGGTTCAGGAACAAGTGTTTCTGCGGATGCATTCCTTAATTTGAATGCAAATTACAAAAAGAAAAAAAGTTTGTGGGAAAATTCCTTGTCAGCTAAATACGGAATGGTTTACTCTTCGGATTTTACTGGAGATGATAAGATTAGAAAGAATGTAGATGAACTCATTTTAAATAGTAAATATGGTTATAAGGTTTCTAAGTATTGGTATGTTTCTACATTTGCTGATTTGCAAACGCAATTTACGATCGGAAATGATTATTCTTTAACCAATGTAGCAGGGGAAGATTCTGCAGTTATGATATCTCATTTTTTTGCTCCTGCTACGGTAAAGTTGTCTCTTGGAATGGAGTATATTCCTAATAAATACTTTTCTGCATTTTTCTCTCCTGTGACAGCTCGTTTTACCATATGTCGTTTGGAAGAATTGGCGGAACGGTATGGAATGGAAGAATCAAAAGCTGCTGTTTATGAAGGGGAAGGAGAGGATAGAAAACTAGTACGTGAGGCTGAATATGAACATTTAAGGGCTGAACTTGGTGCTTACCTTAAATTAAAGTCTGATTTTGATATCACTAAAAACCTTCATTTCTTAAGTACATTGGAAGGTTTCTATGCCTATAACAGAGCAGTGTCAAAGTATTCAAGTGTTTATAATGATTTTTTCAAAGAAAAAAATCCTGATGGATTGTTGGAATTGACAGAGGATTTAGATAATGAATTCCTCTCTGATGAAGAAATCGGTGGAAAAAAATTTGCAGATGAAAATATCCATGGCTGGTATATAAAATGGAAATTGGAACTTCTCCTGAAAGTGTCTAAGTATATGAATGTTTCATTCAAGACCCAGTTGAAGTATGATAATGCAGAGAGAAAAGCTGTGGAAAAGGAAAACTATGGTTTGCCTGAGGCAAAAGTACAGTTTTGGGAAACCACTTCTTTGGGTATAGCATATACATTTTAAAAAGATTAAGGTTGACAAAAAATATGTTGACAAAAGAAAAAATAAACGCTCTCAAGTCGTTAGACTTGAGGGCGTTCTTGTTCGACATGGATGGTGTCTTGTACGATTCGATGCCATTTCATGCAAAGGCGTGGACCTATGCGTTTGCATTGGAGGGTGTGACATTTGATGCATACAATGTATATATGCGCGAAGGCATGACAGGGTCTTCCACGATAGAGGAGGTGTTTCGTCTTCAGTTGAATAAACAAGCAACGGAGGAAGATTGTCAACGAATCTACAAAACGAAAGCTGACTATTTCGTTTCCTTGGGACAAGCTCCTGAAATGAAGGATGTTGATACTGTTTTGGAATGCGTTATGAAGTATCATTTAGAACCTTTCTTGGTGACAGGTTCCGGACAAAAAACTTTGATAGATAAGTTGAACCATTCATTCCCGAATGTTTTTAAAAAGGAGAATATGGTGACTGCCTTTGATGTGAAAAAAGGGAAACCAGATCCAGAACCCTATCTGATGGCTTTGAAAAAAGGCAATTTGAATGCTAATCAAGCAATTGTGATTGAAAATGCACCGATGGGCGTTCGCTCCGCTAAGGCAGCTGGGATTTTTACAATTGCGGTTAACACGGGAATTCTAAAAGATGAAGAGTTGTGGAAAGAGGGCGCAGATTTGGTTTATCCGTCCATGAAAGAGTTGCGGAAAGAGTTAGATACTATTATTGAAATGAGTTCTATGAATTTGCCATCGAATCACCTTAAAACAGCAAAATAGTAAAGAATACATATTATTTTTTGTAAAGTTGTTTTGGTTTTAAGATTTTTTAAATATCTTTGCGTGGTTTGTTTGGAGAAAAACAAATTATTTGGATAAAGACAAATAGAATAAAAATAACATAATTTACACGATGAAGAAGATATTTATCTCACTTTTAGTGATGCTCCTTGGCACGTTAACGGTATCTGCACAGAAAGATGTGAAGGTTCGTTTTGGTTTGGAAGGCGGTTTTAATATGACACAGTGGAATGGAGAAATGGTTCCTAATTACACACTTCCAACAGAGAGTATAATTACAGAATTTAGTGATGCTGGATTCAAACCAGGGTTCCATGCAGGAGGATTGATGGATTTGGTCATCCAAGACCATTGGTCTATTCAACCTGAAGTGTTGTTTGCTATGGAAGGATCCAAAGTGAAAATGGCAGATACTGCTGATTATAAGAAAGTTTCGGCATTGTATGTTAGAATTCCTATTTTATTGTATTATAACTTCACCAATGTAGGTCCTGGACAATTATCTCCAGGTATTGGTCTCTTCTTCGCAGGAGGTGTTGGCGGTACCGTTGAGGGTGGTGGTAACACTTTCGGAACAGATGGTATCTTGGATGAGTTCGATTGGGGTGCAACTGTGAAGGTGGCATACGAAATGCAAAAAGTTGCTTCAGGTTTGTTCTTCTCTGTAGGTTTCTCTCAGGGATTGTCAACCTCAAAATCTACAGGAATCAGTGCTTCTGTAGGTTATAAGTTCAAATACGCTAAGTTCCTTAAGAGAGCATACAACACAGGTGTATTGGAGTACAATCCATAATACATGAAAATGAAATTTAAGAAAGTATATATAGAGATATCGAATATATGTAATTATTCCTGTACTTTCTGCTTTAAATCTGATAGAAAAAAAAACATCATATCGCCGGAAGAATTTTCGGCGATACTTTTTTCTATAAAGCCCTATACTGATTACATCTATTTGCATGTGCTGGGGGAACCTTTGCTGCATCCTCAGTTGGATTTGCTACTCTCTATGGCAGAATCCGAAGGCTTTCATGTTAATATTACTACCAATGGCTCTTTGCTAAGCAAACAGAAGGAGATGCTGGCACACCATCATGTTCGACAATACAACGTTTCACTTCACGATGCAGAAGAGAATGTACAACCATCAGAGTGGAGCCACTATTGGTCTGACGTGATTGATTTCGCCAATTCGTTTTCTGCTAATAGCTATTTCTCATTACGCTTGTGGAATCAGGGTTCTGAATCGTCTATGACATACAATAAGAAATGTATCGATTATCTTGAAAAGTGTTTTGGCGTGAAATTTATCGACGATTTTCGAAATGTTAAATTGGCAGATCATATCTTCTTGCAACGGTCTGGCCGTTTTTCATGGCCGGGAGAGAAAAAGTTGGGCATAGAAAATAGAGTGTGCTATGCTATGCGAGATCATATTGCTATTCTGGTGGATGGAACGGTGGTTCCTTGCTGCTTAGATGCTGATGCTTCTATGGCATTAGGAAATGTGCATACACAATCGTTGGAGGAGATTCTTAATGGAGAACGTGCACAAAATATAAGGAATGGATTTCTGTCCAATAGAGTGGTAGAACCGATTTGCCGTGATTGCGGTTTTGTCCTTCCTTGAAAATTTAGTTTTTTTAATGGTTGCGACAATAGTTGTCGAGGCTCTGTTTTGTTGACATTGATTTCTTTTGTACTTTTGCCGTGAGAAAAATTAAGGCGAGTTCTATCAATTCGCTGGTTTAATAAAATTAGTAAAATGTGGGTTGGTAAATATAGAGCCCACTTGAAATTAAAATTAGAGATAAAAAAATGAAAAAAGTTTTATTGGCAATTACCTCTGCACTATTTTTTTTGAATGCGAGTGCTTCTAATGTTGACAAAATTCAGTTTGCAAATGCTGGAGATGTTTCTGTAGGAATTATGCTTGGTGTCCCTCCTCATCATAGAGCAAATATGCCATTTGTTTCACTTGATGGAATGATTGGAATAAAAGACGGATTTATTAACACAAAAACATTCGGACAGAATGGTGCTATTGATCTTGGTGCATATATAGGATTTTGCCATTATGGAGAATCTTTTAACGATTGGAAATGGGCGAGCTGGGAGTTGCCTATTCTTTTCCGCGGAGGATTTCACTGGGAATTTGTGAAGAATTTAGATACGTATGTAGGTCTTCAATGTGGTGTAGCTATTTGCCATGCCATGGAGAAAGATCGAATTACTGATGATAGATATTATAGTAACGGTTTCGCTGACGGTGTCTTCGGTATGTATCTGGGTGCAAAATGGATGTTTACAAATGTGTTTGGTGTGAAATTGGAATTTTCGAGCGATTGGTTGATAAGGTATCACGATCCTGTACTTGACCATCATAACGAATATATCTATGTAAGCCGTCGTTATCGTTATGGTGGATATAATTTGCCACCTGTTTCAGCTGGTGTTACATTCAATTTTTAATAGAAGAAAAAGCACTAAAGGATTTTTGTCCGATGAATGACAGGAATCCTTTTTTTCTCTTTGGCATGATTTTCGCTGTTGTATAAATAAGGTATGATTAGAAAACTAATAGAAAACTAAATAAATGAAAAGGATTTTTTTGTTAATGGCATCCATTTTTATGTTGATGTCTAATTCAATGGCTGAGAAAGTAAGCCAAATTGAATTTGCCAACAAGGGTAAATTCGCGTTAGGTGTTATGATTGGTGTGCCTGGTATCAGGTCGACGCACGAAAACAGAGCCAATATGCCTTCTGTTATGTTGGATTGCAATTGGGGCGTGGCTGACGGTTTTATCAACACGAAAACATTTGGAAAGAATGGTGCGATTGATATGGGTTTCTTGTATTCATTCTGCCACTATCGTAAATGGGACGAGAAACACTTCGGATTTTTGCAAAACACAGCATTGTTCCGTGCTGCATTTCACTTCGAATTTGTGAGAAGATTGGATGTTTTTGCAGGTTTGACTAGTGGTGTTAATATTTATACTCCAGCTGGTCGTTGGTGGTCTGACGAACAAAGAGACAACTGGGATCACGCTAAGTATGCAGGAGGTATGTTTACAGGTGCTAAATGGTATTTTACTGATGTGTTTGGAATCAAAACAGAGTTCCAATTTGACTGGGGTTCTCCAGGATATGGAAATCTGCCAACTGCTGCAATGGGTGTTACATTTAATTTCAAATAAAAAATTGGAGAGCGAATGATTTTCATTCGCTCTTTTTGTTTACTTTTGTGGACTGTACAACGAACTATAACACGACGAGATATGAAATTACGCAACATACTATTAATTCTCTTATTGTTATCTTTCTCTGCAGGACAAATTTGTGCACAGACGAAGGCACCAGCTAAAAACACTACTACATCGAAATATAGTGCGTATGGTAAAAAACCGGTGACTAATACTTCAAAGAATACGACAAAGACTCCTGCGAAAAAATCCACGACCACATCTTCAACACAAAGTGGACAGACTGCTCAAAAACCAGCAGGTCCGCAAAAATTTGAACTGTTGGGAAAAAGGTATAGGGGAAATGCAGACATGGGATTTTCCTATGGACTAAGTGATGGGAAAGGATATAATCGATTCGGATTTTCTTCTACTCATGGATATCAGGTAGTTCCTATTTATCTGTTTATCGGAGGTGGCGTGGCTGTAGATTATTATTTCGATGGTAAAGGAGTGGCGGTTCCTCTTTATTTTGATCTTCGTTCAAATTTCGGCAAAAAAGGTATTCCATTTATAGATCTTCGCGCGGGAGGTTCTCCAATTGATATAAAGGGACTTTATATGTCACCTTCTTTAGGTGTCAGAATTCCAATCGGAGAGACTCGTCATGGTGTCTCTATCATGGCAGGTTACACCTATCAAACAGGTAAGTTTGAGTGTTACTATTATCGATCTCATTCCGTTGAGGTGGAAAAGAATAAGTTGACAAGTCTCCATTTTAAAATTGGTTTTGAATGGTAATACATTCTTTGTGGTATGAAATATGATTTAGTTACGATATTAGGACCTACTGCGTGTGGAAAAACTTCGTTTGCCGCTCAACTGGCGTATCAGTTGAATGCAGAAATCATCAGTGCCGATTCTCGTCAGATATACCGTAAGATGGATATTGGTACAGGTAAGGACTTGGCAGACTATGAAGTGAATGGCAAACATATTCCATATCATTTGATTGATATTGCAGAACCAGGTTACAAATACAATTTGTTTGAGTATCAGCGAGATTTCCTCGCTGTTTATGAAGATATGCGTCGTCGCAATGTTTTCCCTATCTTGTGCGGTGGAACAGGACTCTATTTGGAGTCTGTTTTAAAGGGTTATAAGATGATGCCCGTTCCCCAAAACGATGAATTGCGTTCTCGCTTGGAGGGTAAGTCGTTGGAAGAGTTGACACAGCTGCTTGCCACCTACAAGACTTTGCATAATACGACGGATGTAGACACGGCTAAGCGAGCCATACGTGCGATTGAGATACAGGAATATTATAAAGAACATCCGCAAGAATTCGTGGATTTTCCCTCTATTAACACACTTATCATAGGATTGGATATTGATCGTGAGTTGCGTAGAACTAGAATATCTAAGCGATTGCAAGATCGATTGCAGGAAGGAATGGTGGAGGAGGTCCGTCGGATACTTGAATCTGGTGTCACTCCTGAAGATATGATTTATTATGGATTAGAATATAAATATATAACAAATTACATCATTGGAAACCTCACGTATGAACAGATGGTCTCTGAATTGGAGATAGCCATTCATCAGTTTGCCAAACGACAGATGACGTGGTTTAGAGGTATGGAACGAAGAGGTTTTACCATTCATTGGATTGATTCTCAGTTGCCTATGAATGAGAAGGTGGATAGAGTGATGGAAATGTTACAATAAGAGATAAAAAATGAAACAACTGAATTTAATACGTATATGTCGTTTTTTTAAGTGGATTGCACTCTCTGTGGTAGTGTCGTGCGCTTCGTCATGTTCAAATCCGGAGAATGTGGAACATGGTCATCAAGACTCCTTGAAGGTGGATTCCGTGGAGGCTGTGAAACCTATCCCAAGAGATTCTTTTTTAGGAGTGGATATACATGATTTGGATGTGTTGCAAGGAGAGTTTCCGAACAATCAGATATTAGGAAAGTTCCTGCTGCAGTATGGACTAACTTCCCAACAGATTCATTGTTTGTCAGAAAAATCCAAACCGATATTTGATGTTCGAAAAATCAGAGGAGGCAATAAATATCATATCATACAAACGAGAGATTCCGTTCCAGTGACGAAAAATTTCATCTATGAGGTGAATCCTACAGAGTATATTATTTACTCGTTTGAAGGAGATTCTGTGGCAGTGCGAAAGCTTCAGAAGACGATGATTTATCGAGAACGTATTGTGTCGGGGGAGATTGAGACTTCGTTGTGGAATTCAGTTGTCGGACAAGGCGTCCCGTTTGATTTAGCACTGCAAATGTCTAATATCTATGCATGGAACATTGATTTCTTTGGCTTGCAGAAAGGAGATAAGTATCGGGTGCAATATGTGGAGGTGTTGTGTGATGATTCTTCATTTGTGCGTATAGATACGATTAAAACTGCATGTTTCACCCATTGTGGAACAGAATTCTGGGCAATACCATTCTGTCAAGGAGGAAGAACAGATTATTATGATGCAGAGGGAAATAGTTTACGAAAGGCTTTCTTAAAAGCGCCATTGAGTTATTCTCGTATCAGTTCCTATTTTACACACAAACGTTTTCATCCAGTGTTGAAGTATTACAGACCACATCATGGAGTGGACTATGCAGCACCTAAAGGTACGCCAGTCTCGACGATTGGTGACGGTAGAGTTACTTATAAAGGATGGACGAAAGGAGGAGGAAACACCGTGAAAATTCAGCATAACAGTATGTATACAACATCGTATATGCATCTGTCCAAGTTTGGTAAGATATCAGTGGGTAGTATGGTGAGACAAGGAGAGGTGATTGGTTATGTTGGTAGTACGGGTGTTTCAACAGGTCCGCATTTGGATTTCCGTGTCTATCAAAATGGAACGCCAGTCAACCCATTGACGATCAAGTCACCTCCAGTGGAGCCTGTTGCCGATTCAAATAGAGTGGCATTCTTTGCAATACGAGATTCTTTACAAAAGATTCTAAAATAATCAAAAAATATGGTTGTTGATTCTAAATAAAGTTGTATATTTGCACTCGTATTAAATGTGGATAGATTTGACTGCTTGCAACCACACGAAAAAAATGCTAAAACGAATCCTTGTGATTTTATGTGGCTTGTTTGTGTTCGGTCTGTCTAATTTTAGGTGGATTCCACCAGTTTGTTGTTTTGATAATATAAAAAATAGATATTATGAGTTATTATTTTTCATCAGAGTCAGTTTCAGAGGGACATCCAGATAAGGTGGCAGACCAAATATCGGATTCCATTTTGGATAATATTTTAGCACAAGATGCCAATGCAAAGGTGGCTTGTGAGACGTTAGTGACAACAGGTCAGGTGATTATTGCAGGAGAGATAAAGACATCCGCATTGGTTAATGAACAAGATATTGTTCGTGAGGTAATCAAGAAGATCGGTTACACGAAGAGCGATTATAAATTTGACAGTGAGTCGTGTGGTATTTTGAATGCATTGCATGGACAATCGCCTGATATAAACAGAGGTGTGGAGCGAGAAGATCCGTATAACCAAGGAGCTGGAGATCAGGGTATGATGTTTGGTTATGCTTGCAATGAGACGGAGAGTATGATGCCAATTTCGTTGGATATGTCTCACGTTTTGTTGATTGAATTGGCTGCTATTCGTAAAGAAGGAAAGGAGATGACCTATCTTCGTCCAGATTCAAAATCGCAGGTTACCATTGAATATGGTGATGATAATAAACCTAGACGAGTGGACACTATCGTAATTTCCACTCAGCATGATGAATTCATCGTGAATCCAGCTAATCAACTGAAGGCAGATGAGGAGATGGTGGAGCAGATTCGTGCGGATGTGCAGAATGTTTTGTTGCCACGTGTCTTGGCAAAACATCCTCAATATAAGAGTTTGTTTAAGGGCGATTATAAGTTATTGGTTAATCCAACAGGAAAGTTTGTGATTGGTGGACCATGTGGAGATACAGGATTGACGGGACGTAAGATTATTGTTGATACATACGGAGGTAAAGGTGCACATGGAGGAGGAGCCTTCTCAGGTAAGGATCCTTCAAAGGTGGATCGTTCTGCCGCATACGCAGCACGTCATTTGGCGAAGAATATTGTTGCCGCAGGATTGGCAGACGAGGTGTTGGTGCAGGTAGCATACGCCATAGGTGTGGCAGAACCGATGAACCTGTTTATCAATACATACGGAACATCCAAGTTGAAAATCTCTGATGGAGAGATGGCTAAAAAGATTTCGGAGAGTAAGATCTTCGATATGCGTCCGAAAGCCATCGAAGACCGTCTTAAGTTGCGTAATCCAATTTATGCAGAGACTGCGGCTTATGGTCATATGGGACGTAAACCTAAAGTGGTGACTAAAACCTTCTTCGATCGTTATGGCAAATCTTTCTCTCGTGAAGTGGAACTATTCACTTGGGAGAAAACAGATTGTGTGGATGCGTTAAAAAATTTGTTTAATGCTTAATTGTGACCCACTCATCTTTTGTCTTTTCATCTATTATTTTATATCTTTGTCAGTATAAAAAATAATGCTTATGATTCGCAGATTATTAACGGTTTTCGTTTTGTCAACTTTTAGTTTGTCTATGATGGCGCAAACTACTAAAGTGGTTAAATCGTCTAACGAAGAGGATATATTCGAGTCTTTGTCAAAGAAAACAGAAGGACAAGGAACTGTTGTTATTCGTCAAGATGCGAAAATGCGTGTGCTGATGGATAAGAAAATTGCAGAGACTGAGGATAAACAGTATATCACCTATCTTGGCTATCGAGTGCAGGTGTATATGGGGAATAATCAGAAGAAATCAAAAAGCGATGCTCAGGAAAGAGAAAAGAAAATAAAAGAGAAATATCCGGAATTATCATCCTACCTATCATTCGTCTCTCCATTTTGGCGTTTGAGGGTAGGCGATTTCCGAACTCATACAGAGGCATTGGTGTTTTCTAAACAACTATTGGCAGATTTCCCAGAGATGAGTGGCGACATTTATATTGTACGCGATGAAGAGACAAGAGATCTCTCATTGGAAGAGGCCAAATAGATGGAGTGTGATAATATCTGATTAATGATATATTATCCACAAAGAATCACCTTAAATAGTTCACGAAGATGAATGATGATTTAGATTTAAAACCTTGGGATATAGCCAAGTATCCAAGTAAGGAGATTACAGGGAAGGTGGCTCCTCAGATAGCTTCCATCCTAGGTCTTTTGGGCGAGGATGTAAACAGAGAAGGTTTGTTGAAAACGCCTGAACGTGTGGCTAAAGCTATGCAATATATGACGTATGGATACAAGATAAATCCAGCTGATGTGTTGCGATCTGCCGTTTTTGAAGAGGATTATCGTCAAATGGTTCTCGTAAAAAATATCGATTTCTTCTCACTTTGTGAACATCACATGTTGCCTTTCTTTGGAAAAGCTCATGTCGCATATATTCCGAATGGAAAAATAACTGGGTTGAGTAAGATTGCTCGTGTTGTGGAACTCTTCTCTCGCCGTTTGCAGATTCAAGAACGTCTGACTACTCAAATCAAAGATTGCATTCAAGAGACGTTGGAGCCTCTCGGCGTCATGGTGGTGATAGAAGCTCAACACATGTGTATGCAGATGAGAGGTATTGAAAAAATGCATTCGGTTACGACTACATCCGATTTTACAGGAATCTTCAATACACAAAAGACAAGAGAGGAGTTCGTTAATCTAATCAAAGAATAGAGAATTCTGCTAACTATTATTTAGACGGTGAGTTTATTGAACTCACCTTTATTTTTCATATAGTTGTTTCATCTCGTTGATTTTGTCACGACATGCTTGTCGGCCCATGTCGTACACTAATTCTATCTTCTTTTTCTTTTGCTCAATTCTGCCAATTGGTAATTCTTCTTCTGGATAGATGAGTAGGGTGTTGCCAAGTTGTTCTTGCTCGGAGATGTAGTCAAGTTCTTCGTTGTACATGATATGTCTGTTGACCATACATTCGGCAATCTTGGGCGTTTTCCTTAATAGAAACTTGATGAGGGGTATAATGCTTGGCTGTTGTTTCTTAAATCCTTTGGGTTGTGTTAAGATGACAATGTTGCGGTCGTAGCCCAATTCTTGAAAGTAGCGTAGAGGAATGGAGTCTGTCATTCCTCCGTCTAAATAACGGTTGCCATCAATCTCTACAGGTACGGAGACGATTGGTAGGGATGCAGATGCCCTAATCCATTCAATCTCGTTGTTGTCCAATGAATCGATTCGTTTGTAAAAAGCTTTTCCAGTATCAACATCGGAACAGACTACATGAAACTCCATAGGGTCTTCGGCAAATGTCTTGGTGTCGAAAACCTCTAGTTCGTCGGGTAATTTATGGTAACTGAAAGGCACGTTAACCCAATTGCGCGTGGTGATGAGTGAGATAAGTCCCATATAGCGAGGATCGTTTCTGAATCGCACATTGTAGCGAAGAACGCGACCTTGCTGATGTGATTTGTAGTTGCACCCAAATGTGGCACCTGCAGAGACGCCAATAATACCGTCGGGACGAATGCCTTGTTCTATCATTTCGTCCATGACACCGGCAGAAAACATGCCACGCATTCCGCCACCTTCTAATACTAATCCTTTCTTCATGTTGTCTTGTATTCAGATTCTTCAGATCTGGTTTTTTGTATGAAATAGCAGATCGTGATGATTAAGATGAAACTTGCAATTGCTAATATAATATCACGACTGCCAAAAGATTCGATGAAAGTCTCTTCCTCTGTAGGATATAAATACTTGGATGTTATGATAAGAGCATTGTTCATGAAATGACATGCCATGGAGACGAATAAGCTACCACTCCATGCCACAAAATAACCAAACATTACACCCATTAACATACGAGGAAAGAATCCATAAAACTGTAGGTGAATGGCACTGAATAAAATGCCAGTGCACCAAATGGCAATGTGTACATTTTTTGTTCGATGATATAGCGCTTTTTGAATCAATCCTCTAAACAAAAGTTCCTCACCAACGGCAGGAATGAGAGCAATGACTAGCAGATTGAAAAGGTACATGGGAAAACTTTGCTTTTCCAAAAAAGAGTTGGCTATGTCGCTTTGCTGTTTTTCCAATTCTTTTATCCAATTTTCGATGGTGTTCATCCAATCGGGCAATGTGAGATTCTCATTCAATATGGTGGTGAAATTGATGAAAGGAATGGCAACGACGATGCAGATAATCGACATTATAAAAAAGTATCCGTTGGTCTTTTTTATGGATAGATAATCAAGAGGTTTCGGACTGATGAGATAGCTTATTGCAAGAGCAGAAATAACAAATCCGCCTAAGGCTGCCATGAGTTGGAAAATCTCCATGCCTATAACCTTGTCGGAAGTGAACTTCATTAATAGCATTCCCAAATTGGAAAAGATAAAGGAACACAAAAAGAAGACACTAATCGCAATTATGATTTTTATAGTACCACTACTTTGGGCAAACATGCCTTTATATGTCAAATGATTCATCATCTTTGTCTTTTATATTGTTATTTTTAATTACCTTATCAATGGCTTTTAGGGCCAATGAACTTTCAAATCCGCGGCTTAAAGCAAATCTATATAATTTCCCTTTGAGGTCGTAGAGAGATTTGTATTTTATGCTTTTAATTTTATTGTTTAATAAAGATTGCAATTGGTCAGAATAGTTATCCTCGTCAATCTCCTCCAAGGCAGATTCAATATAATTTTGAGGTATCTGTTTCGCTTGAAGCGCATGGGCAATCTTCGTTCTTCCCCAATGAGAAAGTTGGTGTTTGTCTTTGGTGAAGTATCGAGCATATCTCTTTTCATCGATATATTTCTCCTTTAATAGATACTGGATGGCCTTTTCTGCATCGTTCTTTTCAATGCCCCATTTGGACAGTTTCTCTTTGCAAGACATAATGCATTGCTCGGAACGAGAACATAGGTTTGCCAGTTTGCTAAGTGCTTCGTTATATGTTATCTCTTTTGACATTTAATCATTCTGTTTTTATCGTTGATGTCTTTCTTTATAGTTACATCCGTATAGTTATACGCATGCAATAGGTTTTTAGTCTCCTGTGCCAATAAAGAATTAATTTCAAAATAGAGGAATCCGTTTTTTGAAAGGTGAGTTTGTCCAAATTCTGCTATTTTCCTATAGAACAGTAGGGGGTCGTTGTCGTCGACAAACAAAGCCAACCAAGGCTCATGTTTCAACACGTTTGTATGCATGTCTGTCTTTTCTTTTTCCATGATGTAGGGTGGATTGCTGACGATGATGTCGTAAGACGGATAGTTGTTAGCCGGTTGTAAGATATTGTCATTGAAGAATTTTATAGAGACTTCGTTTTGAATAGCATTTCCATTTGCGATGGAGAGTGCTTTGGACGAGATATCCATAGCCGCCACCTCTGCTGTTGGCATTTTTTTCTTTATACTGATGGCAATGCAGCCGCTTCCTGTGCCGATGTCCAATAGACTCAAATTCTCCTTCTCTTTGTTGTCTGTGTAGATCCAGTCGACCAGTTCTTCTGTTTCTGGTCTGGGAATTAGGACGTCTGGTGTGACTTTGAAGTCGTAGTTGCAGAAAGAGCAAACTCCCAAAATGTACTGTAATGGTTCTCCTGTTTTTAGTCGTTCAACGATTTGATGAAATTCATTTAATTTGTTTGAGTCCATCAGACGATCTCCTTCGACAAGCAATGTTGTTTTGTTGCATTGAAGGATGGTTTGAAGAATTTCATAATACAGAGCTTTGGTCTCCGATTCGTCATAGAGAGTGCCCATTTCCTTTATAAATTCATGAACAGAGGGTATCATGGAGATTAGTTTCTTAATTGTTCAATTGTTTCGGGATCTTCAGTACGAGTTTGACGTTGATATTCTGCGTTCACTGTTTTCAATACATATCTTTTGTAGTAGGATAGTAGAAGGGTAGTGATAGGCAGTGCGATGATGAGTCCGACTAGACCGAACAGCATTCCGAAAATGGAAAGGGATAGGAGAATGATAGCTGCATTTAGTCCCATCTGTTTTCCCATGATTTTAGGAACCAAGAAAGCATCCTGTATGATTTGAACAACGACAAACACGATGGCTAAGCCGATGAGTCCGTAGATGGGAGAGTTGCCCGTTTCGATAGAGTGAACAAGCATAAGGAGAATGCAAGGAGGAATGCCTGCGATTTGCAGGTAGGGAACTAGATTCAGCAGTCCAACTAATATACCCATTAAGATACCAAGAGGCATGCCAATGATGGAGAATCCAATGCTAAATAAGATGCCAACAATGAGGGCAACAAGGAACTGGCCTCTGTAGTAGTTGTTCATGCCCTGTTCTAGGTCATTCATAAGGGTGGATACGAAGTTTTGATAACGGTTGGGAATAAGTCCGATGAAATGTTTTGTGATAGTGTTATAGTCTTTAAGAATAAAGAATAGATAAAGAAGTGTGACAAAAGCGGAAAAGAGCCCAATGATGATGTTTAGGGAACTGCTGACAACTTTTCCGAAGTGAGGGAAAATGGCGCTTACGCTTTCAAGGAATCCGTTTTGACTTAGTAGTTCAGGAATGTCATATGAGTTGAAGAAGTTTTGTAAGACCTGTTGCCATGTATCGTTAGATTCTATTTTCCCCTTTGCGAAGTTGAAAAGGAAGTCTTTGAGGATATTGAATTCGTCGATGAGTATAGGTATGAGAAAATAGAAAAGCGTGATGATTGCGCTAGTAATAAAGAGAATTAGCAATATTACGACGAGTGATCGGTTTTTTATTCTGAATTTTCGTTGGATATGAATAACGATGGGGTGTAGCAAGTAGGCGAAGAGCCAAGCTACAAAGAAAGGGAGCAGTATAGGGGATAAATATCTGAATAATAATATGATTGAGATGACAATAAAGGAGACGATGAATAATCGTACCGTACTGTCGAGTGTGAAAGGCTTTGAAAAAAAGTGTCCCATACTAAAATTAATAAGGATTTGATTGTTAATAAATCGAATTTTGTATATCTTTACAAAGATAAAATTTTATTAGCAATATTGTGTTAAATGGATAATAAAGACTTTGTTAATCTTTTGCTTAAGGAAATAAGGGAGATGTCACTTTTGTGTGAATCCCTTTCCGAGATAGATGAAATACCTAGTTCGTTGTTAAGTCTGTCCAAAGAAAAGGCTGATTCAATGTCTTCAATATTAGGTACTTTGATAGAAAAGAAGAAGAATGTTCGAGGTGCGGAAGAGAAAGTTGAAGTTCAGTCGGTTGTAGAGCCAAAGACGGAAAAGCAGGAAGATAAGACGATAGTAAGTCCTGTGTCACATGAAACGAAAAAGGAAATTGCAGAGGAGAAAACAACGAAAATCGAAGAATTTCCACAGAAAAAAGAGAATGAGACCGAAGTTAAGTCTAATTTTGGCACAATTGTTGTAGATGAAAAAAAAGAGGGCCGAACTGATAGCCGGGAGAAAAATAGCGATATAAAAGAAAAACCAGAGAATATCGCACCAGATAAACAAGGTTCATCGGTCAGAGTTCCCAAGAAGAAACTTTCAGCGGAAAGTCGTTTCGTGAAATCTTTGAAGCTGTGTTTAGGAGATAAGTTCCGATATAAAAAAGAGCTGTTTAATGATGATATGGAATTGTTAAATGTAACCATGTCGGAGTTAGACCAATTGAACTCTTTGGAAGAGGCGTTTGCGTATGTGGAGCGTTTCGGTTGGAATGAAGAGAATCCTGCGGTAGAAGATTTCTTTGATTTATTGCAAAGTCGTTTCTCATGAAAGAGTGTGCTTACGGTAAGTTGTATTTAGTGCCAACACCGGTTGGTAATTTGGAGGATATGACGTTTCGAGCCATCCGGGTTTTAAAGGAGGTTGACGTTATATTAGCAGAAGATACGAGGACATCCTCCGTGTTGTTGAAGCATTATCAAATAGAAAACAAACTCATTTCGCATCATAAATTTAATGAACACAAGACAGTAGGTGGTGTTGTTGATCGAATTAAATGCGGTGAAAATGTGGCACTTATATCTGATGCAGGTACACCAGCTATATCGGACCCAGGATTCTTATTGTCACGTGCATGTGTTGAAGCGGGTATCGTTGTGGAATGTTTGCCAGGTGCGACGGCTTTTGTTCCAGCACTGGTGGATTCGGGCTTGCCCAATGATCGCTTTTGCTTTGAAGGATTCTTGCCTCAAAAGAAAGGTCGTCAGACGCGATTGAACGAATTGGAAAAGGAGGAGCGAACCATTATTATGTATGAGTCACCCTTTCGATTGGTTAAAACTTTGGGGCAACTTATTGAGGTGATGGGAGAGAATCGAAGAGTCTCAGTCACTCGTGAAATTTCTAAAATTCATGAAGAGACTGTTCGTGGAACTTTGTTAGAAGTGAAAACGCACTTTGAACAGCATGAACCGAAAGGCGAAATCGTTATGGTGCTGGAAGGTAAAGAGAAAAAAAGCAAGAAAAATAAATATGAAGAAGTGGAGGATGAAGAGTGATGTATGATATTTTTGATTGTTTATGTGAAAAAGAAAAAAAACTTAAATTAATAATTTTAATCCATTAAAAAGATGAAGAAAGTTTTATTTTTAGGTGCATGTGTTGCCCTAGTGATGTCTTCTTGTAATCAAAAGGAGATTGAGTATTTGAATTTTCAAAAAGACTCTATTCAAAAAGAAAAGAAATTGGTTGAGGATGAGATGAATAGCTACTTGTCTATGATTCAAGAAGTTCAATCTAACTTCAGCACAATCAAGAGCGCAGAGTTGGGTCTTATCGAAGAAACAGCTGGTGCAGAAGGCGTTAACTCAGATACTAAGGCTAAACTTCAACAAGATTTTAGAACAGTAACTGACGCTATCCGTTCTCAACGTGAGAAGATCGCTTCTTTGGATTCTGCTTTGACTAAGGCTAAAGGTAACGCTGCTTACTTTAGCGGTCTTGTTAAAGGTTTGAAGAAACAATTGGCTGCTAGCGAGGAAAACTTGAAACAAATGCAAGTTAAATTGCAAGAGAAAGATGTTAAGATCGCAAGCTTGGATAGTGCTGTAGCTTCATTGAACTCAGTTCGTGATTCAATCCAACAAGTTAACGAGCAACAATTGGCATCTATTCAAGCTCAAGATGCTGAGTTGAACACAGCTTACTACTTCATTGCTGATAAGTCAACTATCAAAGCAAAAGGTTTGAAGGCTAAATTGTTAAGCTCTGCTAACATCAACACTAGCTACTTCACTAAAATCGATATCCGTGAGGTAACAGAAATCGACCTTGGTTCTCCTAAGGCTTTGGTGTTAACTTCTCACCCTCTTAACTCTTACAAGATTGATAAGAAATCTGATAAAGATAAAAACTTGGTGTTGAAGATTACTAACTACAACGCTTTCTGGTCAAATACTCACAAATTGATCGTACAAGTTAAGTAATATACATCACAATGTATAAGTAAAAGCCCGGCGTTTGTCGGGCTTTTCTTTTATCTCTGCTTTCAATAATTTTGCTTGTCTCGTTGCATTACAAAATTGTGTTATGGTCGCATATTTAAATGGTATAATTTAAAATGGACGGTGTGTGAAACAATGAACTATAGATGGATAGATAGCGCATCACAAAGAAAATGGTACACCACCAAAGCGGACGCGGCACGCCACGTCCCTACGCATTTTTCATGAAATGATTGAATCTATGGACATTGTCTGCTTTCTTGTTGCTCCTTATCTTTCAATGCAAATAGTCGTTCTGCTTCTTGCAAACTGTCTAATTTGCCTACATCAATCATCTGTAAATTGTTGTCCAACAAACTTCCAATTTTTAATGTGGCTGCATTCTCTATGTAGAAATCCATGATAGGAAATTTTTGTGGATAATCTTCCATGTAACGGAATATCTCGGGAGACATTATATGAATGCCTGAAAATGCATGTTTGGTATAGAGCGAAGGTGAAAAATCTCGGATAGGAGATTTCACCTCTCCAGTTTTGACGTTCATCCATCCTTGTAATCTCTCTTCGTCGTTGAACAGCAGATAGCGAGAAGTATCTCGGTCTTTTACCAATAATGTGGCGATGTTATCGGATGCAATATGTCTTTCGTACAATGCTTTTAGATTGGCATTGGATAGTATGTCTACATTGTGTATGAGAAAGGGTTTCCCATCATTGAAAAAACTAGCGGCTTTCCTGATTCCTCCACCGGTGTCGAGCAACATTTCTCTCTCGTCGGATATTTCGATGTGTAATCCAAAATTCCGATGCATTGCTAGAAAATCGATGATTTTCTCCGCATGGTGATGGACGTTGATGATTAGTTCGTCGAATCCTTCGTTGGATAGCTTTTCGATGACATGTTCCAGTAGCGTTTTTCCTGCAACTGGGACTAGTGCTTTGGGAATGCTGTCAGTGATGGGTTTGAGTCTTGTGCCCAACCCAGCAGCGAAGATCATTGCTTTCATTTGCTATTCTTTTTAGAAGATTCTTTCTTTGAGGATGCCTTCTTATCATTTTTGTCATCCTTAACTTCTTCCTTAGCTTTAGGTTGAAGGATGGATGAGTATCTTTCCTTGTCTTTCAAAATCTTGATAGCCTCTTCTTTGGCTTTGTCGTATTTCAGCGATTCGGTAATATAGCCTTTCTGATAATAAAGTTGTTTCATGATTTCGATACTGATAAGCTTACGTATCTCATCTTCAAAGAGACTCAAGTCTTGATTCAAGTTGTGAGAAAGCTTCTTCTCAAGTGCTTCGAATTCATCTTTGGCGTAGTCTAAGTATCCTTCTTCCTTGGCGATATCTTTCAATGAACTGATGTATTCTTCCATTCTCAACTTATAACTGAATTTCTGTTTCTCTGCATACGCTTTGAACTGATCGTATTCGGTGTATTTAAAGTCTTTTGGATTGTCAATCTTGCTATGATTGGCGAGATAGTCTACTACGTAGTTGAATATGATGTTTTCTTTGTATAGATAGTAGCTGATTGTGGATAGGTCTTTGCGTTCCATTTTCACATCAGGCAATATACCTCCTCCATCACGCACGATTCTTCCGTTTTTGGTTTTGAACTCAGTGGTCAGACTATCAGGAATGCGTTTGACGGATCCGTCTTCGTTTCTTTCTGCATAATTGATGGCTTGAACGCATCGTCCACTTGGTATGTAGTATTTAGAGATGGTCACTTTCAGATTGCCTCCGAAAGGTAGCGGACGTGTTGATTGAACCAATCCTTTCCCATAGGTTCTTTCACCCACAATCACGGCACGATCAAGGTCTTGCATTGCGCCAGAGAATATTTCTGATGCGGAGGCCGAATTGTTGTTGACAAGTACGACAATAGGTATTTTATTGTCGATAGGATTCTTTGTCGCTTTGTATGTTTCGTCTAATGCTTTCACTTTGCTTTTCGTATAGACAATTGCGGTTTGATTGTCTATGAAGTAATTGACTATTTCTGTAGCTTGATCGAGCAGACCACCAGGATTGTTGCGTAGGTCAATAATTAAAGATTCAATTTTTTTGTTCTCTTTCAGATCGAGAAATGCTTTTTTGAACAGATCAGCTGATTTCTCTGTGAAACTGGAGAAACGGATATAGCCGATACCATTCTCTAACGTGTCGCAGTATTCGATGGTAGGGAGTGTGATTTTTTCTCTTTTAATGGTTACTTTTCTTTGCTTGCCTGTGTTTGGGTTTTGCAGCACTAATTTAACGTCGGTGTTTTCCTCTCCTCGTAAGTTTTCGCTTACTTCGTTTATGGTTAATTTTGAAGCGTTTTTACCTGCAATCTCAATGATTCTGTCACCTGCCTTTATCCCGTTTTTGTGAGAAGGGGTGCCTTCGTATATTTCTGTAAAGCAAATATAATCACCCACTTTGCCAATGGAAGCTCCCACACCGGCATATTCGCCAGTAATCATAAAGTTGAAGTCTTCTTCATCTTCTTCTGGAATATATCTGGTGTAGGGGTCTAATTCATTCACCATGGCATCGATACCACTTTTTATCACTTTCTTAGTGTCGAATGTGTCTACATAGTAAGCATCCAATTCTTTGAAGAGTAAGTTGAATAGATCTAGATTCTTGGAAACATCTTCAAGGTGATTGTCTGTTGAATCATTGACGACTCCTGCATGAGAAGAAATGGGTAATAAGCAGATGAAAGCAACTATGCTCAGAAATTTTTTATTCATATTCTTAAAAGATGATTACATATTAATAATTTTTATGGGAGCCCCATAAAGTTTTCATTCGTTCCGTTAATTTGTTTTCTGCCGGGTTGTCTTGAGGTATCCAGAATTGTGTTTTGGATAACTTCTCTGGCAGAAATTCTTGTTTGACGAAGTGCCCGGGATAGTCGTGTGAGTATTTATATCCTTTCCCATAATCCAACTTCTCCATAAGTTTAGTAGGTGCATTGCGCAGATGTAGGGGTACGGGTAGATTGCCCGTCTCTTTCACCTTACCTAATGCATAGTCGATGGATAGGTATGCGGAGTTGCTTTTCGGACTCGTTGCCAAATAGACCGTTGTCTCTGCTAAAACAATTCGTCCTTCGGGCCATCCAATTTTGTGAATGGCATCGAAACAAGCGTTGGCGAGTAACAGGGCATTTGGATTGGCCAATCCAATGTCTTCTGCAGCAGATATTACCAATCTGCGGGCAATGAATTTGGGGTCTTCTCCTCCGTCTACCATGCGAGCCAGCCAATAGATGGCGCCGTCGGGATCGCTTCCTCGTATGGATTTGATGAAAGCCGAGATGATGTCATAATGCATCTCTCCGTTTTTGTCGTAGGCGTTTGGATTCTCCTGTAACCGTTCTGTTACTTTATCATTGGTGAAATGTATCTCGTCGCTGTTTTCTTCTGCATTGACAACCAGTTCAATGATGTTCAGTAGTTTTCTGGCATCTCCACCAGCAAATCTGAGAAGAGATTCGGTCTCGTCCAAAAAGATCTTTTTCTCTTTTAGGATTTTATCCTCTTGAATCACTCTTTGTGCCAGTTCCAACAGATCGGCATCTTCCTGATGTTTTAGTACGTAGACTTGACAACGGGATAAAAGGGGAGTGATGACTTCAAATGAGGGATTCTCTGTGGTGGCTCCGATTAGAATAACAATGCCTTGTTCTACAGCCCCTAACAGAGAGTCTTGTTGCGCTTTTGAAAATCGATGAATCTCATCAATAAATAATATGGGTGGTTCCGGATTGAATAATCGTGCACTCTTAGCTTTGTCTATAATCTCTCTGACATCTTTTACACCAGAGCTGATGGCGCTGAGTGTGAAAAATGAACGTTCCAGTTTCTTTGCGATAATACCTGCCAAGGTGGTTTTCCCTACGCCGGGAGGTCCCCAAAGTATGAAGGATGAGATGCGTCCTGATTCAATCATCTTACGTAGAATGGCGTTTTCACCGACCAAATGTTTTTGCCCGACATATTCGTCCAGTGTTTTGGGACGAACTCTTTCAGCTAATGGTTGTACTAGTAAATCGCTCATTCTATCGAAATCATATTATAGTACAAATTTAGTTATTCATAACGATATTTTCAAATGGAAAATTCTATAAAAATTGTTGACGGATGATTTTTTTATTGGATGGCTCTGGTGAGAGATGATAGGTTAGGGGTATGTATAAAAAAAGAGGATGTATCTATGTGATGCATCCTCCGATATTGTTTATGGCCCCGTTTTATATGAGTCCCAATTGCTTGCCGACTTTTCCGATTTTTTCCAAAGCGATTTGTACTTGTTCTTCTGTGTGAGTTGCCATAAGAGAGAAACGAACCAAAGTGTCGTTGGATGGTACGGCAGGACTTACAACAGGGTTGACGAAAACGCCTTCATCGAAGAGTAGTTTGGTGAATAAGAATGTCTTCTCATTGTCGCGGATAAAGAGCGGAATGATCGGAGTTTCTGTGTGTCCAATTTCAAATCCCATGCTTCTGAATCCGTCTAATGCGATGTGGGTGATTTTCCACAAGTGTTCCATTCTTTCTGGTTCACTTTTCATAATTTCCAATGCGGCAAGAACAGATGCCGTAGCGGCAGGAGTGATGCTGGCACTGAAGATGTATGGACGAGCAGAGTGTCTCAACCAGTTGATGATACTTGAGTCTGCCGCGATGAATCCTCCAATGGATGCGAGAGACTTGCTGAATGTACCCATGATTAGGTCTACATCTTTGGTAAGACCGAAGTGGTCGCAAATGCCTCGTCCTTGTTTTCCGAATACACCCAAACTGTGTGCTTCGTCAACGTATATGCTGGCATTGTATTTCTTGCTAAGAGCAACAATCTCTGGTAGTTTTGCTACATCACCCTCCATGCTGAATACGCCATCGACAACGATCAACTTGATTTTGTCTGGCTCGCACATCTTGAGTTTTTGTTCCAAAGACTCCATGTCGTTGTGCTTGAACTTCAGTGTCTTTGAGTAGGTCAACTGCTTTCCTGTCATAATGGAGGCGTGATCTAATTCGTCGAATATGACGTAATCTTCACGACTTGTCAGGTCGGAAACGACACCCATGTTTACGTTGAATCCAGCAGAGAAGATCAATGCTTCTTCTTTTCCGACAAATTCTGCGAGTTTCTTCTCCAACTCAATGTGGATATCCAATGTTCCATTTAAAAATCTGGAACCTGCACATCCTGAACCATATTTTTTTGTTGCCTCTATGGCTGCTTCTTTTATCTTTGGGTGATTGGTTAGTCCTAAGTAACTATTAGAACCAAACATTAGAACCTTTCTTCCGTTCATTGTGACTTCCGTATCTTGATCACTCTCAATCACACGAAAATACGGATATACACCAAGTGCCTTCACTCTCTGAGGCTCTGTGTATTTGGCTAACTTTTCTTGTAATAGTCCCATTTTTTATACCGAACTCTAAAATTTGTCGCAAATATACTACTTTTTTGGACAATTAAGTTAAATTTCTTTAAATCTATTATGCTGAAAGCAAAAATAGATGTTTTTTCACTCACTAAAATATTGTAATTAATGCAATGTAATCAATGCATTGCGTTTCCTTTCTGCTTTATCTGAATCTAGTTATCTTTTCAGGAAGTGGAGCCACGAATGTCATGACTTGTCCTGTGATAGGGTGTCGTAAAGTTAACTTTTCTGCGTGTAATCCGATGCGTCCAATCGGGGAGGTGCTTCCTCCGTATTTTTTGTCGCCTGCTATTGGGTGACCAATACATTGCATGTGTACGCGTATCTGATTCTTCCTGCCTGTGCGTAGGTTGATGGAGAGAAGCGAATATCCTTTCTTATATTCTTTTTCCACTTTGTAGTCGGTAAAGGATTCTTGGCCTCCGTTGTCAAAGTCGGATGAGTATACTTTCTTTGATTTTACATCTTCATTCAGCCAGGTGTGAATAGTACCTTCTTTTTGTTCTAAGATACCTTCCACCAATGCGTAGTATTTTTTTTCGGATACGATTCTTTGCCAGTTCTCTTGTAGAATCATTTGAGTCTCTTTTTGTTTGGCGAAGAGTAGTAAACCAGAGGTTTCTCTGTCTAATCGATGAACGATGTAGAGGCGATTGTTCTTGTTTTGTTTCTTCAGATGATTCATGATGATGCGAAATGCAGTCTCTTTCTCGTTCTTTTCTGTGGCAACGGAAAGTAATCCTTCCGCCTTGTTGATGACAATGATGTAATCGTCCTCGTAGATGACGGAGATTTTTGCACATTTCAATCCTGCTGTGCCTTTTGTGAAGTCGATTTTAACCGTATCGCCCATCTTCAGTTGGTAATCATATTGGGTGATTGCTTTGTCGTTGACGCTGATCTGACCTTTTGCTAAATAGCCTTTTAGGGCAGTCTTGCTCAAACTTCCCATTTTCTTGAATGCGAAATCGAAGAGTGTATTTTCTTCCTTCACTAAGAAGTTGACGATGCGATCTTTACTTTTCTTTGGTGTGAACATTTCGTATATACTAATTGGGTGCAAATTTAACTGAAAATTTTTCTTGTTTCATTACTCTTCCGTTCTTTTTTACTAAATTTGCCTCGATAAATCTATTGTTGAATGTTTTTAATGAAAAAATTTATGGCTGCTCATAATGATTTAGGCATGTTAGGAGAGGAGAAATCTGTCGAGTATCTACAATCGAAAGGTTATGTGATTAAACAACGTAATTGGCGCAGTGGAAGGTATGAGATTGACATTGTGGCTGAGAATGATAAGTATGTTGTAATTGTAGAGGTGAAAACGCGTAAAAGTGGTACGTTGTTGTCGCCCGTTGAAAGTGTGAATAAAACAAAGATTCGAAATTTGGTATATGCGGCTAATGCCTATATTCGTCGATTCAATGTAACAAAGCAAACGCGGTTTGATATCATCTCTATGACGATTGATTCTACGGGAAGCGTAGATGGTTTTGAACATTTGGAGGATGCGTTTCTCCCTTATGTGAATATGTAAGGGAATTCAACCTCTTTTCTTTTTGAAGAAGTTGCTAACGATTTCTGTGCATTCAGATTCCATGACACCGCTTTCTACAACGCATTTGGGATGTAATGCATTGGGTGCGATGATGGAGAAACCCTTTTTGGTGTCTTTCGCACCATAGACTAATCGACTGATTTGTGCCCATCCGATGGCGCCTGCACACATAGTGCATGGTTCTACGGTTACATAGAGCGTGCAGTCAGTCAGATATTTGGATCCAAGATGATTGGCGGCCATTGTGATGGCTTGCATCTCTGCGTGTGCTGTTACGTCGGTGAGTGTTTCTGTTAAATTGTGTGCTCGTGCGATGATTTTATCTTTGCAGACAATCACTGCGCCGATGGGAACCTCGTCCACTTTCTCGGCTTTCTGAGCCTCGGCTAATGCCTGCTTCATATAGTATTCGTCGGTCATCGCATTTCATTTTCTGAAAACAAGGTAGGAGCACTTTCTTCCAGTTTTTGCCAAACTGTGCGGATGATGGTGTCTCGTAAGAATTTCGACTTGTTTCTGATTTTGTATTCTTTGAAAAAACGCTCTATCACCCTATACTCTTTTTCGTTTAGGGTGATAGACATGCGTTTATCTCTTACCAAACGATCTTTGACGCTTGGTGCACTTACTTTTTTCTTTTTCCGTTGGCCTGCCATATAGGTCGGTTGATTATTTGACGATGATAGGCTCCTCGTTTTTCTTTGCGTAGGTTTCTTCCATCTGTTTCAAATTCTCTTCAGCTTCAACAACTGCGTTTTGAGCTTTTACGAGATTAGCTTTTGCCTTCTCTATGTTGGCAAGATCCTTTTCGTGCTCAGCGCGGATGCTGTTCAACTCAGAGTCTGAAACGATACGATTGGCTTGTTTGAAACGTCCGTTGAATGCGTCTTCTGAACTATGTGCGATACGTACGATACCATCTTTCTCGTCTGCATAGAAGAGTGTGAATGAGAGTCCGTCGATAGATACACTCTGCACAATACCCATTCTATAAATCTCCTTCTTGTTTTGAGGGTTGGCGAAGAACACAATGTCACCAGGTAACATTTTGGTTATTTTTGTCACTTTTTTTCCAACATCACTCAATTTGATCATGTCTTCTGGAAGATCAATTCCCATTTGCTTGTAGAGGAAGAGCGCTAATCCTAAATTGTCAAAGCCATTATCTCCACGTCCGTCTGCTGCAAATGGTTTGTTCGTTTGCTGATGCATCACAGCCATAGCTTCACTTAATGTTTTGCATCTCGCATTTACTATATCCACACGGGTTCCTGCTAAAATTGAGGAGCCAGCAAGAAGAACTGCTAATAAGGTCAGTTTAATTTTCATCTCTTTAATTTTAATGTGTTTATTGTTATTTTTGGGTGCAAATTTAATTAAAACCAATTTATTAGCAATGATTTTAGACATAAAGTTGCTGACATGAATTAAAAAAGAGTGGGCCTGAATTTCTATGAATGACATCAAAAAATTTCTCCTTCATGTTATTGTTTTTCTGCCAAAGAGCATAAAGTAGTCTTTTTATTTTTTATTTTTGCAAAAAATTTATTTCAGTAAAATTCAGATGGAACACAAATTGTTAGTTTATAATACATTGACCCGATGCAAAGAGCTTTTTGTGCCGTTGAATGCACCTCATGTCGGAATGTATGTGTGCGGACCAACCGTTTATGGTGATGGACATTTGGGACATGCTCGTCCTGCCATCACATTTGATGTGTTGTTCCGTTATTTGACTCACCTTGGTTATAAGGTGCGTTATGTGCGCAACATTACGGATGTAGGTCATTTGGAACATGATGCGGATGAGGGAGAGGATAAAATCGCTAAGAAAGCTCGTTTGGAGCAGAAAGAACCGATGGAGGTGGTTCAGTATTATCTGAATCGCTATCATAAGGCAATGGATGCTTTGAACGTGTTGCCTCCAAGCATTGAACCTCACGCTTCTGGTCATATCATCGAACAAATCAACTTCGTTCAGAAAATATTGGATGCGGGTTATGCTTACGTGAGTCAAGGTTCCGTTTATTTTGATGTTCGTAAGTATAATAAAGACCATCGTTATGGTAAGTTGTCGGGAAGAAACATCGAAGACCTTCTCGCTACTACTCGCGAATTGGACGGACAAGAGGAGAAACAGTGTTCGTTGGATTTTGCTTTGTGGAAAAAAGCTCAACCTGAACATATCATGCGTTGGCCTTCTCCTTGGAGCGATGGTTTTCCTGGTTGGCACATGGAGTGCTCTGCCATGGGTACTAAATATTTAGGCGAGGAGTTTGATATCCACGGTGGTGGAATGGACTTGGTATTCCCTCATCATGAATGTGAAATCGCACAGTCTACGGCTGCCCTTGGTAAGGAGACGGTTCACTATTGGTTGCATAACAATATGATTACTATCAATGGTAAGAAGATGGGTAAGTCATTGGGCAATTTCATTACATTGGATGAGTTCTTTACTGGTAATCATCCATCGTTGGATCAGGCTTATTCTCCAATGGTTATCCGTTTCTTCATACTTCAAGCTCATTATAGAAGTACGGTGGACTTCAGTAACGAGGCTTTGCAAGCTTCAGAGAAAGGTTTGAACAAGTTGATTGATGCGTATGCTCGTTTGCAACGTATAACGCCTGCAGCTACTACAACAGTGGAGGTGGCTGGCTTGCGTGAGAAATGCGAGGAGGCTATGAATGATGATTTGAATACTCCAATTGTCATCTCTTATTTCTTTGACGCGGCTAAAGCTATCAATACGGTAACAGATGGTAAGGGTACTCTTTCTGCTGCTGATTTGGAAGAGCTGAAGTCTCTGTTCAAACTCTATTTGGGAGATATCCTCGGTTTGCGTTTGGAGAGCTCTTCGGATAGTCACAATGATGCATACAAGGGTGCAGTTGACCTGTTGCTCGAAATTCGTAAACAAGCAAAAGCAAATAAAGATTGGGCGACAAGTGATAAGATTCGTAACGAATTGACGGCACTTGGCTTTAATGTGAAAGATACGAAAGATGGTTACGAGTGGTCTCTGTAATCATTTGAATTGATATTCTGAAAGCGGTTTGTTCATAACCGCTTTCTTTTTGAATGGACGATAAGATTCAACAATGAGTAAGTTTTTTTCGAAAGCATTCTCTACTGCAATGGCTGCCTATGATTCTGCGATGAAACGGGCTCTTTGCATTCCCTTTGTCAAGGTGGATAAGAATCGCTATTTGCGAAGGAAACTGAAAAATCGTCTGACCGACGAAGAACTGGAACTCGTGTTGAATGAACGTCCTCTGTCTGTTTTGCCAATGGAAGAGGTGAAGCGGATGGCTAAAACGGAGGTGCGCAAACATGCACTAATCGTTACACTGCTTTCCACTCTCTCGGCAGTTCCTCAGAGCGGTTGGCTTATGTGGTTGGGAATCGCATTTGATTTCATTCAATTTCAGGTCTTTGTTTTTGTTATTATGCAGAAGTTGTTGTACCTCTATGGGTGTAAGAATCTTTCATCGGATAACAAGAATCTAAGTGGATCTGCCGAATGGATTTTGTTGCTGATTTCCACTATTATGATTGGAAAACATCAGGTGATGCGTCTGGCTAAGTCGGCCGCAGGTATGGCTGTTAAACAGGCTATTCAACGCTTTGCAGTACGTATGCTTACTAAATTGATGGTCTTTAATACACTCCGACAGGTTGCAAAATGGTTTGGTATCGTCTTGACGAAGGATATGTTGGTCCAAGGTGTCAGTTTGTTGGTGCCTATTTTGTGTGCCATCATCTCTGGTTTGATTTCACTGTGGTTGTTCATGCCGATGACGAAACGCCTACAACGTCACCTGACGCATTTGGCAGAGGAGGGAAAAGACCCAATGGAGAGTGTGATGGAGAAAATGTAATGTGCTGATAACGAAATTATTTTGATTATGATGGAATATAAGGTTTTAGTGTTAGATATAGATGGTACTTTGACTAATTCAAAAAAAGAGATTACGCCTCGTACAAAGGATGCCCTTATACGTGCGCAGGAGAAAGGGGTGGTTATTGCTTTGGCTTCGGGACGTCCATCTCCTGGTATTGTTCATGTGGCGGAAGAGTTGGAGTTGAGTAAGTTTGGCGGATATGTGTTGTCGTTCAATGGCGCAGTCATTACTAATTATCAGACGAAAGAGGTGATCTTTGAAAAAGTCTTGCCTGACGGTATTGTTCCAGTTTTGTATAATGAATCAAAATATGCGGGAGTCTCCATCGTTTCCTATCTGGATGATGTGATTGTAACGGAAACGCCTGAAAATAAGTATATTGAATATGAAGCCTTCTTGAATAGAATGAAGGTGGTGAAGGTGGATGATTTTGTTGATACTTTACGTTCGCCTGTAACCAAATGTTTGATGGTGGGTGAACCGGAACTCTTGGTGAAGGAGGAGGAACGGTTGAAGAAGAAGTTGGGTGACCGACTGAATGTATATCGATCCGAACCTTTCTTTTTGGAGATTATGCCACAGCATATCGATAAGGCTTATTCGTTGAGTAAATTGTTGAAACATCTGAATCTGACCAAGGAGCAGATGATTGCTTGCGGAGATGGATTCAATGATCGTTCGATGATTGAATATGCGGGTTTGGGTGTTGCCATGTGTAATGCGCAGCCTGAGGTGAAGGCGGTGGCAGACCTTGTTACTTTGACCAACGACGAGGATGGTGTGGCGTTGGTGGTAGAAGACTATCTACTATCCCCTCATCCGTAATGGCTTATTGTATAAGCCAAAAGATTGAATCTACAACCCATCCACCTGTAATGGCTTATTGCATAAGCCAATCGCTCGAATACTCACCTTCTGTGTGTCATGTGCGACTATGTCTTATGCACCGATTCATCGCATTATCACCGCAGTATACTTCTCTTTTTCGGCATTCATGCGTATGTGCCATTCCGATGGATATAGATTGTTGCATCGGTTGCCTAAGTTCTTGCCGAATCCTAATGGAATGCCGTTGAAGCAGAACAACACAATGCCTTTGGGGGCATCTTCCAACTGTATGTTTTCTTTTTTCAAATATTGAATGGCTTGTTCCCAAGTGCATTCTATGGTTGGGAACTTCGTTTGATCAAGTTCCCATGAGAGAGCGAGTGCCTCGTCTGGTATGATGTCTTTCCCCTTGACAATGCCCATGGGAAGAGCATTGTGAAGTACACGTAGCTTTTGCTTGAAAAATAAAACCACCTCCAACCATTGAGAAGGGACTGCTATGATACGGTCTCCTTCCTGTAAGAATTTCACTTCTTTGTGTTTTAACCAATTGGAACAGGTGTTTGTCACCTCTTTGGAAGCAAGGGAAATCTGTTTTGGAGTTTTTATCTTTGTGTGACTCTCGTTTGTGTTTTTTTTCAGGATGGATAGGAAAAATCCTTCTCCTTTTGTTTTGTGTGGATAGAAATGATAGCCAGCCCCTTGGGTGGTCACATTCCAATTAGCCTCTGTTTTTATTTCAAGAATCTCAGCTCCTAATTTTTCAGCTATCCATTGAACGTTTTTTTCATCCTCTTCTGCATTGTAAGTGCAGGTGCTGTAAAGTAATAATCCGCCCTCTTTCAGCGCAGGGAATACGTCTGCCACGATTCTTCGTTGGCGTTCACTGCATAGTTGTACGTTATCGAGTGACCAATCTTCTATGGCTTTGTCATCTTTGCGAAACATTCCTTCGCCAGAGCAGGGGGCATCGATGAGGATTAGATTGAATAGACCGTTCATCTGACCGAAATCTTTTGGATCGTTGTTGGTGACTGTCACATTGGGCGCACCCCATTTGGTGATGTTTTCATCTAATATGCCCATTCGGGATTTCATCACCTCGTTGCACACCAGCCATCCTTTGCCGTTGAGTAGGGATGCGAGTAGGGTAGACTTGCCACCTGGTGCGGCGCAGAGATCTAAAAAGAGCGGCTCCTCTTCATCCATCTCATTCCAATGCTGACGAACGGCCTGCTCCACAAACATGGAAGAGGCCTCTTGCGCGTAGTAACAGCCTGCGTGAAACAGTGGGTCCATAGTGAAAACTGGACGATTGTCAAGGTAGAAACCATTGCTGCACCATGGGACAATGGTTGCATTACTCACTTCACTTGTTACTTTGCGCTCGTTGGTGCGAATGCTTGTGATGCGTTCGCCCTCAATCGCTTTTTGAAACTCCTCAAATTCATGATCTCCCAGAAGAGAGGTCATTTGCGCTATGAAATCAGATGGTAATTGAATCATGCTTAATTGGTCTAATATGTTGCAAAGATAGTGAAAATTAATTTATGGAACCCACCAATAAATATTGGACGGGTATGGATTTGCTCAAATGATTTTTTTATTTTTGCATTGTCTATAGAATCGAATAAATAATATGAATTACGATAAGTTTATAGGAATTATTCCTGCCCGATATGCCTCTACACGATTTCCAGGCAAACCCCTTCAGTTGATAGGTGGTAAAAGTATGATTCAGCGGGTGTATGAACAGGTTTCGAAAGTGTTGCAAACGGTATGTGTGGCAACAGACGACCAACGAATTTTTGATGCGGTTGAGGCTTTTGGTGGTAAGGTGGTGATGACATCCGAACATCATAAGAGTGGTACCGATCGTTGTTATGAAGCGTTCACGAAGGTGGGCGCGGGTAAGTCGATCGTCATCAACATACAAGGAGACGAACCGTTTATCCAAACGTCGCAGATAGAGACAATCTGCCATTGTTTTGATCAGGAGGAGACGCAGATTGCCACGTTGGTGAAACCATTTAAACCAGCGGATGGAACAAAGGCTTTGTTTAATCCTAATTCACCTAAGGTGTTGTTGAATAAAAATAGTGAAGCCATCTATTTCAGTCGTAATGTCATTCCATATATTCGAGGAAAAGAACAAGAGAAGTGGATTCAACTGCATACCTACTACAAACACATTGGTTTGTATGCCTATCGTGGCGATGTGTTGAAAGAGATTACTCAACTTCCACAATCATCGCTCGAATTGGCAGAATCGCTCGAACAACTCCGATGGATTGAAAATGGTTATAAAATAAAGGTAGGTATTACTGAGGTGGAAACTATCGGTATCGATACACCTGACGATTTGAAAGCGGCAGAAGCCTTTTTACAGAAAAATTTTTCTAAATGATTACGATCCCCGAAATACAACCTATAGGCGAATTTTTGTTCCCTGAGAAGGAAGTCTCGACACTTTCCAATGGATGCTCACTTTCCATTATTCCTTTTGGACCAGAAGAGATGGTACGAATCGATTGTGTTGTTGGAACAGGGCCTCTTTATCAGTCGCATTTCTTCGTGGCCTCATTCACCCATAAATTGATGCGAGAGGGAACATTGCATCATACGTCGAAGGAGATTTCGGAGATGCTTGATTTCTATGGTGCCAGCTTCGTTTCCAATACGATGGATAACCATACCGTCTTTACGTTGTTAACGTTGAAAAAACATCTGAAGGTGATGTTGGACCTTTTCTATGAGATCCTTTTTGAACCAACATTCCCGGAAAATGAGTTTGAACTGATGCTTGCCTCAGAAAGACAGTCGTTTAAGATGAATGAGAGTAGGGTGTCTGTGATGGCTAACAGAGGACTTAAACGTTGCGTCTACGGAGAGAACGGAACATCGGGTAAAGCACCGAAGGAAGAGGATTACGATACATTGACGTTGGATCAAATCCGCTCTTTCTATCAGCAATATTATGTTATTAATAACTGCCAATTCTTTTTGTCGGGAAATATTGGAGCCGAGGTTCGAGAAGCATTGAATGCACGTTTCGGATCAATCAGTCTCGTCGATGGATATCAAAAGGAAGAACCAGAATATGTTATTTTTCCGTCAGCAGAAAAGAAGTTGTTTATGCCGAAGGAGGATAGTGTGCAATCGGCCATCTTTGTGGGGCGCAGGTTGTTTAATCTCACTCACCCGGATTTCCATAAAGTGAGTGTTTTAAATACTATATTAGGAGGCTATTTTGGAAGTCGATTGATGTCGAACATACGAGAGGATAAGGGCTATACCTATGGTATCAATTCCATCTTGAGAAGAACCTCTAAGGAGGTCTTGTCGGTGATTGCTACACAGGCAGCCAATCAATATGTGCATCCATTGTTGGAGGAACTATATAAAGAGATGGATCGTCTTTGCAATGAATTGGTGCCGAAGGAAGAATTGGAGACTGTCAAAAACTACATGTTGGGGGATGTCCTACGATCTGCGGATGGCTCTTTTACTGTGGTGGATGCCTATATCGGTATGACATTGGAACAATTGGATCTTCCGAAATTCTTTCATGAGAAAACCCTTGCTATTCAATCTGTCACTTCGGAAGAACTTCTTGAATTGGCAAAGATGTATTATCGGAAAGAGGATTACTACGAAGTGATAGCTGGAAAATTATCATAAGTAGGTGATTGAAAGAGAATACAATAGGTAACACTAAATGTTACACGTAAAATAAAAAAATAGAAAGAACCACAAAAAAACAAAACCTCTGCCACAATTTGGCGCACCTTTACGTTATATTTGCAAAAAAAGTTCAATATGGCAAATAACGATAAAGGACAAAGTTTAATCAGTAAATATGTCTGGGTGATCGACACTATCTATCGCAGGCATAAGATATCTTTCAAGGAATTGAACGAAAGGTGGATTCGTGACACGGATATCAGTAGAGGTTTGGATATACCAAAACGAACCTTTGATAACTGGCGTTGTGCCATTTGGGATCTGTTTCAAATCAATATAGCTAATGAGAAGCGAGGTGAGTACCGTTATTATATTGAAAACGAAGATGATATCAACGATGGCGAATTGCGTTCGTGGCTCTACAACACATTATGCGTCAGTAATGCCGTGGCGAGCAGTCAGAGTGTGAAGGACCGTATTCTTCTGGAATATGTTCCTTCCGGACAGCAGTATCTTCAAACCATCATCGAGGCCATGAAGGAGAACCGTGTGCTCAACATGACCTATCATAGTTTTTGGAAAGACGAAGAGAATAATTACGACGTGCAGCCCTATTGTGTTAAGTTATTTCATCAAAGATGGTATATGGTGGCACAAGGAACCTATCATGTTGGAGAGCCAAGGATATATGCATTAGATCGTATTCAGGAATTAACTGTGAAGGATGAGACATTTGAGATGCCGAAGGATTGGGATGCGAAAGCAGGATAAAGGCATCGGCAAGTCAAGCCAATTACATACGTAGTCTGAAGATACATGAATCGCAAGAGGAGGTGGAACGCAATGAGGAATACAGTATCTTTACCTTCTTTCTTCGTCCCCAGTTTGATTTTCAGCAAGAGCTATTGAAGAATGGAGAAGGAATAGAGGTGCTTGAGCCTCTTTGGCTTCGCAACGAGATAGGAGAAAAGATAAAAAGGATGTGGGATAAATATAAGGAGGAGTGATTATGACATCTGATTTTAGCAAATACAGTTTTCTAGGCATACAAGATTTATGTCGTAAGCATTATAAGGAAATCATGCTTTCTCATGATAGTGACAAACTAAAAGCTATTCTTGATAATAGACGGGTAAGGTTCATCAACCCCTTAGGGGAATTTGACTATGCCTATTTCGGGGATTTCACATTCGATGGCGATGTTATGATTCTTTGGACGAAAGACATAGAATATGCAAGATTCCATAAACCTTTGCACACATCCACTTTGTTGTCACAGGTACCTATCATCTTTGCCGGTGTGGATACCAAATACAGAGATGACCAGAATCAAGAAATTTTCACAGGCGATGTTGTCACACACAGAGGGTACACTTCATTGGTACGCTATTTCGGAGATTCTACGACTCCCGGACTTGCAGGAGACAACTGCGAAATACTTTTTGAAGAGAACTGGGAAATACACAAGGAAGGTACAGTATTCTCAGACATTGAGCCCACATTATTCACAGAGTTTATGATTGGAAAACTATATTGGCCGATTGACCAATTCATGCCATAAAAAAAAAAAAAAAAAGAA
>CACZUS010000024.1 GCA_902784425.1 uncultured Bacteroidales bacterium | reverse complement strand
GAGGGATGGAATGGAGAATACTTGGGTCACGCAATGCCATCGACGGATTATTGGTATGAAGTATATGTAAAGGATATCAAAGAGGTCTATTCAGGGCACTTCACGTTGATACGGAAGTAATGGGATGATTATCGCCACGGACACAAGGATCACAGAGGTGATAAACCTTCATTCCATGACAGACAAGAGTAATTGTCAGTAATTAAACTACTTTATAAATGAACTGTTGCATGAAAGATTTTTCATGTGACAGTTTTTTTCGTAAGAAAAACATATCTTTGCATAATTTTAGAAAAATATTAATACTAAGAAGGAAATGCAGAAAGAACTGGAATATATCTCGTTGGAAGATATTCATGCTATATTGTTTGATGGTAAGGAGATTGCTTTCACATCGAAGATTAAGGATCGAGTAAAAAAAAGCTATGAGTTTTTAGCTGAGTTTTCTAAAGAACGTGTGATATATGGAATTAACACAGGATTTGGCCCGATGGCACAATATCGTGTGAGTGATGATGAAAGAATACAGTTGCAATACAACATCATTAGAAGTCACTCCGCCGGTGCAGGTAATCCATTGCCTAATATCTATGTAAAGGCTGCAATGATTGCTCGAATTGGAACTTTCATACAGGGAGAGTCGGGTGTTCATCCTGAGCTTGTGGAGTTGTTAGCTAATTTTATCAACAAAGATATCTATCCATTTATTCCAGAACACGGAAGTGTTGGTTCAAGTGGTGATTTGGTTCAATTGGCTCACATGGCATTGACTCTTATTGGTGAAGGTCAGGTCAACTATGAGGGTAAATTCCAACCAGCTTCTGAGGTGTTGAAGAAATTAGGATTGAAACCTATGGATATTCATGTTCGTGAAGGATTGTCTGTGACAAATGGTACTTCTTTCATGACAGGTATCGGATTGATTAACTTGTTTGACGCACAGAAACTGTTGCAGTGGGCTGTTATTGCCTCTGTTATGGTGAATGAAATTGCTTCATCATACGATGATTTGATGAATGAAAAATTGAATGCCGTTCGTCGTCAACCCGGACAAAGTGAGATCGCTAAGATGATGAGAGAGTGGTGCGCAGGTAGCAAGTGCCTACTCAATCGCGAAAAAGCATTGTACGATGGTGGTCACCAAAACGAGTCAGTCTTCAAACACAAAGTACAACCTTATTACTCGTTGAGATGCGTTCCTCAAATCTTAGGACCAGTTTTGGAAACATTGCAAAACACCGCACGAGTATTGGAGAATGAAGTCAATTCAGCAACAGATAATCCAATTGTAGACGTAGATACAAAGACTGTATATCATGGAGGAAACTTCCATGGAGACTATGTCTCTTTCGAAATGGATAAGTTGAAGATCGCAGTGACAAAATTAACCATGTTGATGGAACGTCAGATGAACTATCTGTTCCATGACAGAATCAATGAGATCTTACCTCCATTTGTGAATATGGGTGTACTCGGATTGAATTATGGTATGCAAGCCTGCCAATTCACTGCCACTTCAACTACGGCTGAGTGTCAGACGCTTTCCAATTCCATGTATGTTCATTCCATTCCAAACAACAATGATAATCAGGATGTTGTTAGTATGGGTACCAATTCAGCCTTATTGGCGAAGAGAGTGGTGGATAATGCTTATCAAGTGATGGCTATTCACTTCATGTCTATTGTGCAAGGTATAGATTGCTTGAATTCTGCTAATAAGTTAGCTCCAAAAACGAAAGCAATATATGATGAGATAAGAGCCTTCTTCCCTAAGTTTGTGGAAGATACCACTAAGTATGAGGATATTGCACGTATGCAAGAGTATTTGAGAAACAAACGTTTCTAAAAGATAAAGGTGAATTTGTAGAATCCACCCAAACAAAGATAAGGTGTTGGCAGATGCTGTCGACACCTTTTTTTATGAGAAATAGAAGTCGATTGGTCGATGGATATCATGGATTGGTCGATATAGTTCAACTGTAACTCGTTGAGAATGTGAAGAAAGAAGAAAAGAGTTTTGTAGTAAGGAAAAAAACACCTATCTTTACAATCTCAATTAAAGAGTGAAAACATAAAAGAAAAACCAATGAAAGTAGCTTTAGTTACGGGCGCATCAAGAGGAATAGGTCGAGCATGCGCAGTGAAACTTGCCGAGATGGGTTATTATGTGATTATCAATTTTCAATCAAATGAAGCAGAGGCTTTGAATACGTTGAAGTTGGTACGAGAGAAGAACTCAGACGGAGAGATTATGAAGTTTGATGTTGCCAATCCTTCAGAGGTGGAGAAGTCCATCACAGACTGGCAAGAAGCTCATGAAAATGAATATATTGAGTGCTTGGTAAACAATGCAGGTGTTCGTCGTGATAACCTATTGTTATGGATGACGAACGAAGACTGGTCCAAAGTGTTGGACACAAGTTTGAACGGTTTCATGTACACGACTCGTTCGGTATTGAAACCTATGTTGACAAAAAAACGTGGTCGTATTGTAAACATGGTCTCCTTATCAGGACAAAAAGGATTGCCAGGACAAACGAACTATTCGGCTGCTAAAGGTGCTGTAATGGCTGCAACTAAGGCATTGGCACAAGAGGTGGCACGCAAGGGCGTTACTGTGAATGCAGTGGCTCCTGGATTTGTTCGTACCGATATGACACACGACTTGGACGAATCAACTCTGAAAGCACAGATTCCGATGAATCGTTTCGGCGAGCCAGAGGAAATCGCTGCTACAGTGGGATTCTTAGTCTCTGATGCTGCTTCTTATATCACAGGTCAGACCATCTCTGTAAATGGTGGTCTCTACACCTAATCAGAAGCATAAAATAGAATTGAATAATCGTAGAGACGTGCCTTCGTACGTCTCTACAATGTTTAATAATAAATTTTGAAGATTATGAAGAAAGTATTGGTATGGGCCGCTATGGCATTTGCTTCTTTGTCATTTTCCTTACAAGCTGCAGAACCTGTTTCTGATGTGGCAGATTTGAAGGCTAAAATGCAAAAAGCTGCTGCGAATGTTTCCTCTATTCAAAGCGACTTTACTCAAGAAAAATATGTCTCTGCTATGGGTAATAGCATGAAATCATCAGGAAAATTTTATTACCAAAAAGAAAACAAGGTGAAGTTGGAGTATTTGGCTCCATTCAAACAAAACCTTGTGATGAATGGTAATAAGCTGATGATGGAGATGAACGGAAAGAAAAATATAATGGACGCTTCTGCTAATCCAATGGCTGGTGAGTTGAAGAAGGTGATCTCCGCTTGTATGAGTGGTGATATCGCTAATATGGGCGAGAACTATCAATTGGAATTCTTTGTGGATGGTGCCAATTATTTGGTGAAGATTACTCCTAAAACTGCAGATATCAAGAAATTTGCACAACAGGTGGATCTTTATCTCGATAAGAAGGACTTCTCCGTAGTGAAGATGAAAATGATTGAACCATTGAAAAAAGGTCAGTCGAAGAATGATTATACAGAGTATACTTTCTCTAATAAAAAACTAAATGAGAAGGTGTCTGATTCAATTTTTGTGATAAAATAAGATGCGTAAGTATATTTTACTTCCCTTCTTGATTGTTATAATGGCAGGTTGCACTCCTAAGTTGTTCAGAAACTTGGATATGCGACCTGCTACTTCTGTCAAGATACACCGTGGCAATCTAATGCCCGCTTTTGATCATTTGGATAGTGCTAAATATTATTCGGCACAGATTGATTTCAAAGAAAACTCAATGTCGGGTATTTTGGCGTTGACAAAAGAGTCGGAGGGTCGCATCCGTATGGTGATGATGACTACTTTCGGTGTGTCACTCTTTGATTTCTCTGTTTCAAGAGACAGTTTTATTGTCAACAGTTGCATGGAACAAATGAATAAAAAGGTGGTGTTGAATATCTTAGAGAAGGATTTTAGAAGTTTGTTTATGCTGAATGTGCCAGAACATTTCTCAGCCATCTACTATAAAAATCCTCAGAAACCAGATTGGATTGGTTATGGAGTGAAGGCAGATGATGGGGAGTGTGATTATCTCATCTATCCCAAAGGCACAAATTTCGTTCGTAATATTCAAAATGGATGTTGCATAAAACGTATGAATGCAGTTTTTGATGAGCAGGTGGTTACCATTCATCATCCAAAATTAAAACTGAAGTTGATTTTGACGGAATTGCAACAGTAAAGATGATGTCTGTTTTGTTGTGTCAATTTATCCTATAATAGAAATAGCAAATTCTAAATTTTATATTGAAGGGAAGGTCGGATGTCAATGAGACGTTCGGCCTTTTCGTATAAAAAATAAGGAGAAGAAATCAAAATAGAAAGGAGATCAGTTTAGGATATAAGAAATGTTTCTTAATGTGAAAAAATCAAAAAAAACCGATAAAAGGGGCGATTTTGACATAAAAACACTATGATTTGCACAAATTTTTATAGTCGTTGAGTGTGTATTTCGCTAAGTTTGTATAACGAAAACGATGAAAAAAAATAGAAGTTGACAGTTTTGATTTGTTGAGTGAGTGGTAGATATAAAATCAAAAAATAATGAAGCGGGAACTTTCTGAAATCATTGAAGAAAAGATGATGGAAGGAAGGAATAGGTGATTGGTTTGGTTTATATATAGATGTCAACAATATTTTTCGATTTTTTATGTTAATGCTAAAGAGTTTATGATGTAATATATGGTTTTCAGACTATGGAAGGTCTTCTGTTTTTGTTTTGCATTATAATCCCCGTACAGATGGCAAAGAAGAGATAAAGAACTTTTTATTTGAGTGAAAAGTTAAAAATTTCATATCAAATGTAAAAAAATGTTGTAAAGACCGAATATTGTGTTAACTTTGTGGGACGTATGTAAATACGTCTTTTGATGAAATAAAATTTAAAAAATAAAGGAGAGAATATGAATTTTGGACATTTTGACGATGCGAACCGTGAGTTTGTCATCACCAATCCCGCAACGCCGTTTCCATGGATTAATTATTTAGGAAACGAGGATTTCTTCGGTTTGATTTCAAATACTGCCGGAGGTTATGATTTCTACAAGGACGCTAAGTTCCGCCGTATTACTCGTTACCGTTACAACGGTGTGCCAATGGATAATGGAGGCCGTTATTTCTATATTAACGATAATGGTACAGTTTGGAATCCGGGATGGAAGCCATGTAAGACTCCGCTTGACTCATACGAGTGTCGTCATGGAATGAACTATACACGTATTACTGGTTCAAAGAATGGTATTGAGGCTTCTGTATTGTTCTTCGTTCCTTTGAAAACGTGGGCTGAGGTTCAAAAAGTAACATTGAAGAATACAACTACCTATGCAAAGAAGATAAAACTCTTCTCTTTTGCTGAGTGGTGTTTGTGGAATGCTGCAACAGATATGGAGAATTTCCAACGTAACTGGTCAACAGGTGAGGTGGAAATCGATGGCAGTGTAATCTATCACAAAACAGAATATAAAGAGCGTCGTAACCATTATGCATATTATGCATTAACTAATTCTAAAATAGATGGTTATGATACAGATCGTGAGTCATTCATCGGTCTTTATAATGAGTTTGCTGATCCTCAATGTGTAATGGCAGGTAAGCCAGGTAATTCATTGGCACACGGATGGTCTCCAATCGCATCTCACTATGTTGAAGTAGAACTTCAGCCAGGAGAGAGCAAAGACTTCATCTTTGTGTTGGGTTATGTTGAGAATGAGCAAGAAGAGAAATTCTCTAAAGAAGATATTACACGTAAGAAAAACGGAACACTGATCTCTTCACAAGATTCAGATGTAACACTTGTTAACAAGAAAAAAGCGCTTGAGACAATCAACCGTTTCTCTACTGTGAAGGCTGTTGACGAGGCATTTGCTGAGTTGGCTGCTATGTGGGATAAGCTTTTGGAGGTTTACGTTGTTAAGTCTGACGACGAGAAATTGAACCGTATGGTTAATATCTGGAGTCAATATCAATGTATGATTACCTTCAACTTCTCTCGTTCAGCATCCTTCTTCGAGAGTGGTATCGGTCGTGGTATGGGATTCCGTGATTCTAACCAAGACTTGGTTGGTTTCGTTCACCAAGTTCCTTCTCGTGCTCGTCAACGTATCATTGATATCGCATCTACTCAATTCCCAGACGGTGGTTGCTATCACCAATATCAACCATTGACTAAGCGTGGTAACAATGACATCGGTGGTGGATTCAACGATGATCCATGCTGGTTGATCTTCGGTACGGCTGCTTATGTTAAGGAGACGGGTGACTTCTCTATCTTGGATGAGCCTGTTCCATTTGATAACAAGCCAGGTTCAGAGGTTTCTTTGTTCGAACACTTGAAGATCTCTTTCAACCACGTGGTTAACAACCTCGGTCCTCACATGTTGCCGTTGATCGGTCGTGCTGACTGGAACGATTGCTTGAACTTGAACTGCTTCTCTTGGGATCCAAACGAGTCATTCCAAACAACTGAGAATAATTCAGTAGGTAGCAAGGCTGAGTCTTTGATGATCGCTGGTTTGTTCGTTGTAACTGGAAAAGACTATGTTGAACTTTGCAAGCAATTGGGCAAGGCTGACGAGGCTGCTCGTGCTCAAAAGTGCATCGACTCTATGGTTGAAGCTGTTAAGAAGCATGGTTGGGATGGAGACTGGTATCTTCGTGCATACGACTTCTATGGAAACAAGATTGGTTCTAAGGAGTGTGAAGAAGGTAAGATCTTTATCGAGAGCCAAGGTTTCTGTACAATGGCAGGTATCGGTTTGGAAGAGGGTATGGTTGACAAAGCTATCGACTCTTGTAAGAAATATCTCGACTGCGAGCATGGTATGGTTCTTAACAACCCTGCTTATACAACATATCATGTTGAGATGGGTGAGATCAGTTCTTATCCTGCAGGATATAAAGAGAATGCAGGTATCTTCTGTCACAACAACCCATGGGTGATCATCGGAGAGACAGTTGCCGGACGTGGAAATGATGCTTGGGAACTCTTCCGTAAGATTGCTCCTATGTATTTGAAAGATCAAGCACTTCATAAGGTTGAACCTTACGTAAACTGCCAGATGGTAGCAGGTAAGGATGCAGCTAAGCCAGGTGAAGGTAAGAACTCTTGGTTGACAGGTACTGCAGCTTGGATGTGGTTGACAGTGAGCCAATACCTATTGGGTATCAAGCCAGCCTATACAGGTTTGGAAATCAATCCTTGTTTGCCAGCTGACATCAAGGGATACTCAGTTAACCGTATATTCCGTGATGCAGAATATAGCATCAAAGTGACAAACCCAAGCGGTGTTCAGAAAGGTGTAAAGAAACTGATTGTTAACGGCAAGGAAGTTGCTGGAAACATCGTTCCTATGCAACCTGCAGGTAGCAAGAACACTGTAGAGGTTATCATGGGTTAATATATGAATGAGGAGAGTTTGGAAGAACTCTCCTCATTTAATTCATGCAAATAGATAAACCTGAAGGGCGATTCAATCAAATCAAATCCCCGAATATTAATTAAAAACAAATGAGGATCTTTTTATTAAACCTTTGTAAGGCAATGCAGAGAGGTTCTCTTAAAAGAAATAAAGTATGAAGAAAATTTTGGTTTGGGCAATGGCTATTGCAGCGCTTATTCTAAGTTCGTGTGGTAGAGTAAACAAGCCTGTTGAAGAGAATGTCATATATTCCGAATATCCTGAGAACTCTCCTGTAGATCGATTTGGTAAGTTGCAGGTGAAAGATTTGCAACTATGTGATCAGGAAGGTAATCCTGTGCAATTGGCAGGTATGAGTACGATGGGCTGGCAATGGTGTGGAGAGTGTTACACACAAGAATCTGTTGAGACAATGGTGAACGAGTGGGGTATTAGTGTACTTCGTCTTGCCATGTATGTGGAGGAAGAGGGATACAATACTGACCCAGAAGGATTCCGTGATAGAATGTGTAATCTGATTGATATCTGCGGTGACTACGGTATCTACTGTATCGTCGATTGGCATATCTTAACACCAGGTAATCCATTGGATCCTAAGTATGCTGGCGCAGAAGATTTCTTCCGCTTTATTGCTAACAGATATGCAGATAAAGATCATGTGATATATGAGATTTGCAACGAACCTAACAACTGTTTGGAGAAGGGTGACACTTTAAAGCCTTGGGAGTGTACAAAGGATACAGCTGTCACTTGGGATATGATCGCAGAGTATGCTAATACGATTATTCCAGCTATCCACAATGAGTATGACAAGGTGGGTGCTTCTCATCCAATTGTTATTGTGGGTACTCCTCAATGGGATCAATTGGTGGATGCTTGCTTGAAAGTGGGAATGTGTCAGGGTAATGGCAAAGACCTTTGTGATTCATTACCTCCACGTGATGCTCGTCTTCAATTTGATAATGTGATGTATGCTTTCCATTTCTATTCAAAAGAACATAACGAAGGATTCGAGAAAGATGGTAAAGCCGATTATTACAACATGTATTCATATATGTATGATGTATTAGGTAAGTTGCCAGTGTTCTGCTCAGAATTTGGTTTGTGTGCAGCAAATGGTGATGGAGAATTGGATCCTAATCGTACTGATAAATGGTTGTTGTTGTTAAGTGGAAAGAATGCAGGAAACCAGTTGGTCAGCTTCTGTAACTGGAGCTTCTCTGACAATGAACGTTCCTCTTCTGCTTTGAATCCAGGCGCATGTGCCGCAAAGAACTGGAATGATTTAACACCATCTGGTGAGTACATCAAGAAGGTGCTTTCTGTTGTCAACGCAGGTAAAACAGATAGTACTGTGTTGAAAGAGAGTAATGTTTATTCAAAATAAAGCAATGGGAGGAGATGATCTTTGATTGTCTTCTCCCTTTTTAATTCTTTCGTATATGAGATTGATCAAAGGTCTATTTTTGGCATGTGTGACCTTATCGTTCACACAATGTACACAAAAACAAAATGAGTCTCAGCTTACCGAGAAACCATCGGAAGGTAAGGAAACACAATTTGAGTTCGTTCCCCAAGACACATCATGGAAGTCATTGAGTGTGAGGGAAAAGATCGGACAGACAATGATGATTCAGGCTAGATTTGAAGATCATCGTGCTGTCGGTGGTGGATCTATGAAGACATTCATGGAGAAATATCCTGTTGGAAGTTTGTTTATCCCAGATTGGTATTTTAGAGAGCATTCAAAAGGTCAGGATGTGTTGCAACTGATTCCTATCGTTTTGAAGGAATACAATGACAATGCTAAATGTCCAATGCTTGTATGCGAAGATTTCGAACGTGGTATAGGTGAGACCTATTCCAAATATACGCACTTGCCAGTGGGTATGTCTTTGGGAGCTGCGGGAGATACTGCGTTAGCTTATAATTTGGGACAATCTATTGCATTGGAAGCAAAAGAGATAGGATTCAACTGGTTGTTGCATCCTGTTTGTGATTTAAATATGAACCCTCTACAAGAGTTGGTGGTGGAACGTTCTGTCTCTGATGATGTAGACAAGGCGTTACCTATCTTGAAGAGCCAAATGAATGGTCTTCATCAGCAAGGGGTTATCTCTACGGTGAAACATTTCCCTGGTGACGGTGTGACGATGCGCAACCAACATATCGTTACAACAGCTAATTCACTTTCGAAAGAAGAGTGGGATGCCACATTCGGAAAACTATTCAAAGGGTTGATTAATAATGGAGCTGCCTCTATCATGGTGGGACATATTCAGTTGCCTGCTTATCAGACGGAGACAATCAATGGACAGTTGCCACCAGCTACACTTTCTAAGGAGTTGATGATTGACTTGCTGAAAAATAAATTCAACTATAAAGGCGTTATCATTACAGATGCCTTGAACATGGGTGGATGCGCAGGTTATTATAAGAATGAATTAGAGGTTTCTGTACAGTGCTTTGCAGCAGGTGCGGATGTCGTTCTATGGCCTTCTATCGAGTATATGGACACAGTAGAGGCTCGTATCAATCGTGGTGAGATCCCAATGTCTCGTTTGGATGATGCGGTTGCTCGTGTGTGGGCAATGCGTGAGCGCTTCGGTTTGATTGAGAAGAAGAACGAGTTGTCAACGCCATTGACAGAGGAGGCAAAGCAATTGGTACAAGCAACGGGAACTGCCATTGCAGAGAAGGCGGTGACATTGATCTGTGATAAGAACCAAGATGTTCCATTGAATGCAGAGAAGTGCAAGAAACTCTTAATCTTGGAAGTGGGTGCTGAGTTGAATGAAGCTAAACTGCAAGTGATGAAGGAGGAGTTGCAGGCACGTCATTTTGAGGTGGATATTATGGACAATCCTCATTTCTATAGTTGGGGTTGGAGAATCGATTCATTGGACAAATATGATAAGATATTGGTATGCTTCGAGAACCGTTATTTCCATCCATTGGGGACCTGCTTGTTGAAAGACAAGGAGTCCTTTGCTGTGTGGACGGCTAATATGACGGATCCAAGTAAACGAATCGGCATTTCATTTGCTAATCCGTATGTTTTGGAGATATATGAGGAGATATGTCCATTGAAGATTAATGCATATAGTGTAGATGCCTTTACACAAAAAGCAGTAGTTAAGGCGTTGTGTGGGGAGATTCCGTTCTCAGGACAATCACCGATCAAATTGAATCGTGAAGAATTAAAGTAACTTAGTCTAATCAAAAATTTTATATAATGGAAAACAAGAAATTGTCAGTTTTAGAAAAACTCTCCTATGGTGCAGGAGACTTGGCGTGCAACCTCTTCTGGGGTATTGTCTGCATTGCAGGTATGTTCTATTCAGACATCTTCGGATTAACTCCTGGTGATGCTGGATTTATGATGATGATCATTGGATATTTGGATATTGTCATCGATATTTTTATCGGAGGAGCATCAGACAGATGTAATACAAAATATGGAAAATTCCGTCCATGGATTCTCTATGGAATGATTCCATTCTGTGTTGCAGGTGTATTTGCTTTCTTCACTCCAGATTTTTCAATGGGTGGTAAGTTGGTATATGCTTATATCTCATTCTTCTTATTTAGAATACTTTATGCTGTTGTAAACGTGCCTTATGGTGCATTGCTTGGTGTTCTTTCTGAAGATCCACAAGAGAGAGATTCAGTATCAGCTTATAGAAACATTGGTGCACAAATCGGTTTCTGGTTGAGCTTTGCGATGGTTATGAAGTTTACTCAATACATGAAGGATGCGACAGGTGCTAATACACCTAATTCTTTCTTCTACGTAATTTTGATTTACGGTATTGTAGCAGCCATTCTGCTTTTCTGTACATTCTATTTTACAAGAGAGCGTGTAAAGCCAGTTAAGGAGCAGAACAATAGTTTGAAAGATGACCTAAGTGACCTTGTAAAGAATCGCCAATGGTGGTGCCTTTCTCTTGCAGGTATTGCATTGATTCTGTTTACAGCATGTCATAATTCTGCTGCTACTTATTATGCAAAGTATTTTTTGGCTGATATTGAGATCGTAGAACCAGGCAGTAAGATTGTGGAAATTTCAAAAACCAACGACAACAAAGAAACGCCTATCTATAAGTTAGAAAATGGTAGAATTGATACAGCTTCAGTGGGTGTTATTATGGTGGATTCACAAAAGGTTGCTATTGAGAGATGTTTCGAGACTGTTGGATCAGATGGTAAAACTGTTAATATTAAATCCAAACAAGCAAGAGGTGATAAAGCAGAACCTCAGATCGGAGATAATTTGAGTTTCTTCAAGTATAAGATTGATAATACTTGCTTTGGAATGAAAGTAGACTGGGAGTTGTTCTATACGCTTTTTGCCTCTTTAGGAACATTGTTTACAATTCTTGGTACGATGCTTATCAAGCCGATTGTTGCCAGATTCGGAAAGAAGAAAGTTTGGATTGCATGTTTCTTCTTGTCCGCTTTACTGTCTCTTCTTTTCTTGGTTGTTCCTAAGACAGGTCTTTCCACGATTATTATATTAAATTGTTTGTTTACGCTTATCATCGGACCTACGGGATTCATTATGTGGAGTATGTATGCGGATGTTGCAGATAATGCTGAGGTGGAAACGGGTCGCCGTGCAACAGGCTTGATCTATACATCTGCTACGATGGCTCAGAAATTGGGTTATGCAATAGCAAATTCACTTCCTTTGTTCGGACTTGCTATGGTAGGCTTTATCGCTAATGATGTGAATATCACGGATGGTATCAAAGATTCAGTTAAGACAATCTTTGTACTTATCCCATTGATAGGTGCCGCACTTGGAATCATATCTTTGATATTCTATACAATCGATAATGAAAAAATTGCTGAGAATTCAAGAAAATTGGCAGAGATGAAAGCTGCCAAAGGAGAGTAATTTCATTTGAAAAATAAAACGAAAGGGATGCGTCGCTTTGATGCATCCCTTTTTTATATATTCACAAACTCCTTTTCAATAAGATGAAAATGGCTCTTAAAACTGATAAATACGAAATGTTTTTAAAAGAAGTGAATGACTTCAGTGTTAGCAGATTCCTTCCGTCTCTTGACGATATTGAATCCTGTGTGGTCTGTACTGTTCGTCTACTTGCACGAATGTGAAGAGCCCGGTTATGGCTGTCCTCCTGTTGGGTCCGTTAGGGTCGGCCGTGATGGTGAGTTGCAAGACTAACTTCACAGGTCCTAATTCATACGGTTGGGCGAGTACCTCTACCGTCTCGTGAAGGAAGACAGGCTTTATGAATTTTATTTTGTCGACGGTAAACGTGTACATTGTTTTCCCTGTTAGGGCAATGGAGAGCTCATGTCCTGCATTGTCCATCCATCCCATAGCGGTGCCCCCAAAAAGGGTGCCGTTTATGTTTAACATCTGTTCGTCGACCGTGTGGTAATGAACCACCGTCATATGCATCAAATCTTGTTGTGTCATATCCTCTTTTTTATTGTGTAAAATTACACAAGATTGGTTATCTTACAAAACAGATTAGATTTCTTCTGCTTTATTTTCGTGAATCGCTATATTTTCTTATTTTTACAAGAGATAAAAAGGGGAGAAGATGGTTCTTATCCCTCATAAAAACAAAAAAAGGTGTTTTTTAGTAATTCACCACTTTAAATTAGATTAAAAAATGGCAAAATCAAATAAGAAATCGAGGGCAAGTCTTCCTCATAAAAGAAAACAAAAGACAAAATCTTCAATTGTTGAAGCAAGAATCACCAAGCAGGAGATGTTGGATCGCACGGTGAAACTATTCGAAAAGAATCCATCGCAAACATATAATTACAAGCAGGTTGCCTATGAGATTGGTGTCACCTCCATGCTTCAGAAACGCCAGTTGGTACAGATCTTGGAGGCTTTGGTGCTACAGGATTATCTGGTAGAACCGACAAACGGAAAATATCGTTTGGACAATACCTCTGGTTCTGTTATTGGAAAATTGGAGCGACGTACGGGTGGTAAGATCTTCTTGGTACAAGAGGATGATCCGTCGAAGGATGTCTTTATCATGGATAAATACTTGAATAGGGCCATTGTGGGCGATATTGTGCGCGTGCGTCTGTTTGCCGGACGAAAAGGTCAGATTCAAGAAGGACAGGTCTTGGAGGTGTTGCAACGTGGTCATGACACCTTTGTGGGTAAACTCGATGTGAAGGAGAACTATGCATTCCTTCAAGTGGATGACCGTCTACTCACCAATGATATATTTATTCCAGTAGATAAGTTGAAAGGTGGAAAGAATGGCGATAAGGCAGTGGTTAAGATTGTGGAGTGGGAGAAACGAGACAGAAACCCTGTTGGTGAGGTGCTGGAGGTGTTGGGCGCATCGGGTGATAATGAAACGGAGATGCATGCTATCCTATTAGAGTTTGGACTGCCATACTCATACCCGTCGGCATTGGAAGATGCTGCTAACGAGATACCAGAGGAGATCACTGAAGAGGAGATCAAAAAACGTCTGGACTGCCGTGAGATCCCAACTTTCACCATCGACCCTCGTGATGCGAAGGATTTTGATGATGCTTTGTCTGTCAGAAAGTTAAGCAATGGCAATTGGGAGGTGGGTGTTCACATCGCAGATGTCACACACTATGTGAAGGTGGGTGACAGTATCAATGAGGAGGCCTACAAACGTGCTACGTCTGTCTATTTGGTCGATCGTACCATCCCAATGTTGCCAGAACGATTATCCAACCAGTTGTGCTCGCTTCGTCCGGATGAAGAGAAACTATGTTACTCTGTGATGTTTGAAATGGACGATGATGCTAATGTGTTGAAATATAAGATTGTTCATACCGTTATAAAATCCAACAGAAGATTTACATACGAAGAGGCACAGAGTGTCATCGAGACGCAAGAGGGCGATATGAAGGATGAAATTTTGGCGTTGGATGCGTTGGCAAAGAAGTTGAGAGAGCGCCGATTCAAATCGGGTGCCATCGCTTTTGAACGGACGGAGGTTCGCTTCGAAATCGATGAAAAAGGAAAACCTCTCAGTGTCTACTTTAAGGAGTCGCAAGATGCTAATAAACTGATAGAGGAGTTTATGTTGTTGGCCAACAGAACTGTTTCAGAACATATCGGAAAAAAGAAAAAAGAGGAGAAGGTGAAGACATTCATCTATCGTGTGCATGCACAGCCTGATCCTGAGAAGTTAAATAACCTATCACAGTTTATTGCTAAATTTGGTTATAAACTAAAGACAACAGGAAAGGACAAGGAGGTCTCCACATCCATCAATCAGTTGCTTAATCAAGTGCAAGGAAAGAAGGAGCAGAATCTGATCGAGACCATCACTATTCGTTCCATGGCAAAGGCAGAATACTCTACGGATAACTGTGGTCACTATGGATTGGCATTCGACTTTTATACACACTTCACCTCACCAATCAGACGATATCCAGATATGATTGCACACCGCCTGTTGGACATCTATGCAGACGGAGGCAAGAGCGTGGATGAGAATGTCTATGAGGATATGTGCAAGCATTGTTCTGAGATGGAACAATTGGCTGCTAATGCTGAACGTGCATCCATCAAGTATAAACAAGTTGAGTTTATGCAAGATAAGGTGGGACAGACCTATAACGGAGTTATCTCAGGTATTCAGGAGTGGGGTATCTATGTGGAGTTGAATGAGAACAAGTGTGAAGGAATGATTCCTATCCGAGATTTGGATGATGATTATTACTCGTATGATGAGAAAAACTATTGTTTGGTAGGTAAGAAGTATCGCCGTACATATAGTTTGGGTGATGAAGTGGTGGTTCGTATTAAAAAGACCAATTTGGATAAGAAACAAATGGATTTTGAAATGATTGAAAAATTGTAAAAGAAGCATGAAAGGATTAAAATACGTTGTATTGCTCCCTATTTTGATGTTGATGGGATGTAAACCGGAAGTATCGGATCGAACAGATATGAATCTCAAAGGAGACGTAAAGTCTCTGTGGGAACGCAGATATGTGGCGGAGGATGTATATGGAGTCGCTCAGAAAGGTAAACTGATATCATCCGTAAAGTGTTTGTTTAACAAACAGGGACAGATGACTGCAACTTATTGGTTTAATTCGGACGGAGATACGATTCAGCGAGTGATTCAGATCTATGATGAAAAAGGAGTGTTGACTCAAAAGCAGATGTATGGAGATTTTGCGAAACTAGATTTCGTATCGAAATACAAATATGATGAGAAGGGACGTGTTGTGGAGATATTGGATTTGGATCCTGAAGATTTTATGATTAAAAATACCGTGAAACAATACAACGATGATAATCTGATTGAAACAACATTGGAGTACGATAAAAAGGAGAACTTGGTACAAAAGACGATAGTTCAGAAAAACAAGGAGGATTTGCCTAAAGAGGTGAAGATTTACAATGCAGAAAGAGAATTGGTGAATTATCGACAAGAGGTGTACAATGAAAAGAAGAATTTGACAGAGTTCATTGTATATGCACCAGATGAGGTGACGGTTATGCTACATTCCAAATTCACCTACGACAGAGGTGGCAATTTGACCTCGGTTGAGGCAACAGGTGAGAATAATGAGCCATTTGAAAAAGAGGAGAACGTATATCAGTTTGATCAGAAGACCAATTGGATTTATCAAGGTCATTATGTTGGCGGTCAGATCACGGAGTTGACAGACAGAGTGATAGAATATTATTAATCAATGAAAAACACGAGCAGACCCATTTACAGATGTCTGTTGTGTTCTTTTAATAGCATATCCGTTGGACTATTTACGGGGAATCTATGTCAATGTAAAAAATTATTATTCAATATTTTATGTAAATACAATAAAAAGCTGTACCTTTGCACCCTATTTTTAAACTGATACGTACAATATGAGTACATTTAAGGAATTAGGGCTTAGCGAAGAGATCCTTCACGGCATTGAAGATTTAGGTTTTGTAGAACCTATGCCGATACAAGAGAAAGTGACTCCGTTTCTGTTAGGAGATAATACAGAGGATTTAGTCGCACTTGCCCAAACGGGAACAGGAAAGACCGCAGGATTTGGTCTTCCTTTGTTACAATTAACAGACAGCAGTGTGAAAAAAATCCAAGCTCTTGTTCTATCACCAACAAGGGAATTGTGTATTCAGATCTCAAATGATTTGAAGAATTTTTCTAAGTATATAAATGGGATGAAGATTGTTCCTGTTTATGGTGGAGAGAGTATTGTCACGCAATTCAGACAATTGGATGTTCCTCCTCAAATCTTGGTGGCTACACCTGGACGATTGATTGATTTGATTGAGAGAGGAAAGGTTGATCTATCTGCTATTAAGTATTTAGTGTTGGATGAGGCGGATGAGATGCTGAACATGGGCTTCCAGGAGGATATCGAGCGTATTCTGCAAGAGACTCCAGAGGATAGACGTACGTTGCTCTTTTCAGCCACCATGCCGAAAGAGATTGCCAACATTGCAAAGAAGTATATGCGCAATAGCGTGGAGATTGCTATTGGACGTAAAAATTCGGGTACGGAAAATGTGGATCATATCTATTACATGGTCCAAGCAAAAGATCGTTACAATTGCTTGAAACGTGTTGTGGACATTAATCCAGATATCTATGCGATAGTATTCTGTCGTACTCGTCAGGAGACGAAAGAGGTGGCAGAGAAACTGATGCAGGATGGATATAATGCAGATGCCTTGCATGGTGATTTGTCACAAGCACAACGCGACACTGTCATGCAACGTTTCCGTATCAAGAACCTTCAGATTTTGGTGGCTACGGATGTGGCAGCCAGAGGATTGGATGTGAATAATCTGACGCATGTCATCAATTATAACTTGCCTGATGATGTGGAGAATTATACCCACCGAAGTGGTCGTACTGGTCGTGCCGGTAAGAAAGGTATTTCGGTATCAATCATCCATTCCAAAGAGAAGGGAAAGATAAAAACGATAGAGAGAACCATCAATCGTACGTTTGTACAACAACCGGTACCATCTGGATTGGAGGTGTGCCAAAGTCAGTTGTTCTCATTGATAGGTAAGATTCAGAATGCTTCAGAAAGCGTAGATAAGGAGCAGATTCAACCTTATTTGCCGATGATTATGGAGCAACTGAAGGATATCAGTCGCGAGGATTTGATCGTTAATTTTGTATCACAGGAGTTCAACCGGTTCTTGGAATACTACAAGAATGCACCTGATTTGAACATTCCAGAAAAGGAGAAACGTTCGAAAGGTGAACGTTCAGGAAGGGGAAGAAAAGGCTCTGAAGACCTTCAACGTTTGAAGATTAACATGGGTTCGCGTGATGGATTCACACCAAAACGCGTGTTGGGCTTGATTAATGAGACAACAGATAGTCATGATATTGATGTCCACGATATTGAGATTACGACACGTTACTCCTTCTTTGATGTGGAGAAGCGCGTTGTTCCTTCCATGATGAGTGCTTTTGCCCGTCAGAAGGATGGAATCCAATTGATGGAGGTATTCAAGGATAGAAGATCACGTCGTAGTGCAATGGATGAAGAGATGAGTCGTGGTGGCAAAAGAGACAGACGTGACAGAGATAAAAAGAAGTACAGAGGCGGAGATAAAGAGTGGCGTAAAGGAAAGGGCGAAGAGGCCAAGAATGAACGTCCAAAGAAAGAGTTCCGTCGCAACAAAGATAGTTTTCGTCGTAATAGATAACGGACAGAGGATAATGACGCATGATTGTTTCTTTTGTGGACAATCATGCGTCTTATTATAATTCACCCTTATAGTTTAATTATATGGAAGACACCTACTTAACTATTATCCGTCCGTCGGAGGGATTATACAAGGAGAAAGGAAGCAAATTTTATGCTTTCGCCTTCCCTGTGTCCACGAAAGAGCAGGTGAAATCCATTGTGGATGAGTTCCGTAAGAAGTATCATGACGCTCGTCATGTATGTTATGCTTATCGGTTAAATCCGATGAACATAGAGACGCGTGCCAATGATGATGGCGAGCCATCTGGAACGGCTGGGAAGCCGATGCTTGGTGTCTTGGTATCGAAAGACGTGGTGAATGTTTTGATGATTGTGGTACGATATTTTGGGGGTACGTTGTTGGGTACCAGTGGCCTTATCAATGCCTATCGGACAGCCTCGCAGGATGCCTTAGAACAGAATGAAATTGTAGAGAAGAAGATAGAGGTGGTGTTTACAATTCATTTTGGTTATATGGTGATGAATGATGTGATGAAGGTGATAAAAGATGAGGGACTTGAGGTGCTTTCACAAAATTTCGATAATGCATGTGTGATGCAGTTGCAGGTGCGTCAGCGAGATTATGAGAAGGTGTTGAGTAAGTTGCAAAAGGTAGAGGGAATAACGATTGAGGATTGATCGTATTCAAAAGATGGTTTTGACATCTACTTGTTTAAGTTTTCCAGTTGAGAATAATTCGGGACCAGAGAGAAGTGTGAGGGAGGAGATCTCATCGCCGACGGAGAAAGATTGTTCCATGAATAGTGTGTGTAATGTGTCGTTCAGTTCTTCTTTTAGGCAGCGGAGACATCTCTCTTTGTCGAAAGGTAGTAGAATACCGTTGTAGAATGGGGTGGAGTGGATTTCGGAAACTTCAGAGAGAAGTTTGACGGATAGCACTTTTCGGTTGTCAGACAATTCGATGATCGCGTTGGTGAATGTGTCGGACTCGGATAAATAGATTCTGTTGGCAGCAAATCGTCTCATAGAATAGCCATGTTAATCTGCCGCTTGTTGAGGTTGAGTGGCGAGAAGTGCATTCAGAGAGTCTTTCTTTGCCTCGAGGATGGCGGTTGCCTGTTTGCATACCAGTTCGAAGACATCTCGGTTTTTGTTGTACCAACTGAGAGAGGAGTCGAATTCCGCTTCGGTGTACCCATATTTGTTTACTAATTGAGTATAATATAAGAAGCGAGTCTCGTTTTTAGGCAATTCGAATTGAGACATGGTAGACTGCATCAGAAAGTATTCGGCTACAATCTGAGCCATCTCTTTTTCTGGGATAATAGGTTTTCCCTTGTCATAGTGACAACCATTCAAAAGAAGGAGAAGAGGAAATAGAAGAAGTCGTAAGTGTTTCATTGTCATTCTGTTTTTGTCTCAGTCTCATTGTTTTCCTTTGTCTCGGCTTTCTCCTCCTTTTTATCTTTAAAATCTTCAATGATGTATTTTCGTTGGAAAAGGACGGCACAGAAGATGCTGACGCAAATAGCAGCGTCTGCGATATTGAAGACAGGGTCGAAGAAGGTGAAGTGAGATCCGCCGACCACAGGCATCCACGAAGGGAGGTAAGTGTCGATTAGAGGGAAGTAAAGCATATCGACCACTCTTCCATAGAAGAGAGGAGCATATCCTTGTTCTGGGAACATGGTTGCGATGGGGTGACCAGAATCGAAGATGATACCATAGAATACGCAGTCTATGATATTACCGAAGGCACCTGCCAATAGGGTGGCAACACACAATATGTAGCCGACGCTGTAATTCTTTTTGATGATGAGATGTAGGTAGTAGCCAATAAAACCAACAGCAACGATACGAAAGATGGTAAGGAATATTTTGTTGAATAGTTCGATACCAAATGCCATTCCGTTATTTTCAACGAAACGGATGTGAAACCAACTAAAGACGTCGTAACTCTCTCCTAGGTAGAAGTGTGTTTTGACGTATATTTTCACAATCTGGTCGATCAGAATGATTGATCCGATGCATATTACTGCGATGATGGCTTTTTGCCTTTGTGACATTTCCTCTCGTTTAAGGGATGTTATCCCAGATTAGTACTTGGCGAGTTCTTGTTAACCCCACCATTCGGTAAGAATGACTTGTTGGCTCATTCTTTTACATAAGAAAAGTTAGGAACTCCATGATGAAGTTCCTAACTATGACATACGGCTATTATTTTGCCCCGTTCTTCTTGGCATCGATGCAAAGAGTAGCGTGAGGGACAGCGCGTAAACGCTCTTTTGGGATCAACTTACCAGTCTCTCTGCAAATGCCATAAGTTTTGTTTTCAATTCTAATCAAAGCAGCTTGCAGGTGCTGAATGAATTTCATTTGACGCTGAGCTAAACGACCTGCCTCTTCTTTGGTCATCGTAGCAGCACTTTCATCCAATTGCTTGAATGTTGGTGACGTGTCGCTCGTGTCATTTCCATCCATATTTGCCATACTTGATTTGAATATCTCATAATCACGTTTTGCTGCTTCTAATTTCTCTAAAATGAGCTCCTTGAATTCCTCCAATTCAGCGTCTGAATATCGTGTTTTTTCTGCCATAGACCTACTATTTTTATTTAAAATCATGGTTTTTGTAATATATATAATATTACGATTGCGAAATTAGGTATTTATATTTAGATAAAAAACTTTTGTGTTAGTTATTTATTAACAGATGAAGAGAGTCTCTTTAGGGGATGGTGATTTTAATGTGACGACTGTTATTCAAAAATATCTTTGAGTACGTATAGCGATTTGAGTTCTCCCATGCATTGTGTGTGAATCTTATAGTATTGTAGAATGCGGTCGATTACTTCACTTCGTTCTGATTTAGAGAATCGAAAGAGGTGAAAATTTCTATAATTCATGCGAAGCAGGAGTTTCATTTTTTCCGTTTCGTTGGCACGAAGGAAGTACTGATGCTCTGGTTTTTTAGAGGTGAATTCTGCTTGTCTCATATCGAAGTAGACATTGTTGTAAGGTGTGTCGATGGAGGGTTGAAAACCAAGGAATAGGGAGAGTCGCAGGAGGAAGGCAATATGGAAGTTGCCCAAGCTTCTTGTTTCGTGATTTAGTTGTGTGATGGAGTGGTGAAGGAAGCTAAAAAGGGTGTCATCTTTCTCGTTGGTTCGTAGCACTTGTAGTAGGATTTCGGCGATAAAGAAGGCCAGTGAACTTTTTATGGGGTTGAATAGCAACTCCATGGTGGGTTCCTCTTGTTTGATTTCTGTGATAGTGTTTAGCTCTCTGGTGTTTCGTATGTTTATGTCCAGACTAACAAGCGAGAGGGGATGAAGGTAGGCGACAGCGTTTCCTCTTTTTTTGCTTTGTGCACCATAGAGCAGATAGGAGGCGCGTCCTGCTTCAAGGGTATAGAGATGGAGTATGGATGCGTTATCTTTGAATTTCTGAATTTTTAAAACGATGGCGTTCGTTTTCAGTTGCATGATGGAAGGTGTGAATTAGCGCAAAACGGTACAATGGAAGCAGAATTGACCAGTTTCTTTGATGACTAGACATCTCTTTTCATTTCTGATTTCCCGTATGGTTTTAGAAAGAATGTTTTGCAAATATTTTTGTTGACAGAGTCGTCCGTCCTTGTTGCGGTAGAACTCCCAGTAGGAGATGTCGAATGAGGCACCGAAGACGTGACTTGAGGTGTCGCGGGTAGCATTTTTGTTTTTCTTTCGAAGTCCGTTTTGACTCTCCATGGTTCTGAGACACGAGGTGAGTTGTAATGAATATTCCGGTAATTTTCTTTTTTTCAAATTCTCATTGAAACGAACACTGATTTCCTGAAGGAGGTTGATGGCTTCAGGGGTCAGGTAAGGATAGGAGTGTTTCATGCGTTTTTTCCTATAGAATAGACCGTCATCCACAAACTGAAGTTTGCCACATTGAAGAAGAGAGTCTCTGACGGCTAGGAAATCTGCATTTTTACGAAAAGGTTCGTGCATACCCACTTCGCGACCTGTTTTGATATGCATTTTATTAGGGTCGCGTAGGTTACGACTGGTACGCAGTTTTGAGTAGACAGTACAATGTTCTGATTCATCTTCAATGAACTCCTCAAAGTCATCGATTACGTCAATCTCATCGTCGATCACCTCTTCCACGGCGGTCACTACTTTCTCTTCCACCTTGTCGACTTTTTCGCGAGGTGATTCGCATGAACCGAAGAGGAGGATGATGGCGATTAGTGGTATGATGGAACAGAACTTCATGATTAAACGTCTTTTCTGAATACTTTAGATTGAAGGGTGGCGATTAGGGCACCCTCTTCGTTTCTTACTTCCACATGATAGGAGGCGATGGTGCGTCGAAGAAACACCTCTGTGGCATGAGCATAGAGCGTTCCTTTGGAAACGGCTTTGATGTAATCCATCTGACCATCGAGAGTGACTGCTGCTTTCCCGCGTGAATTGGCGGCAGCTGCACAGATGTAATCAGCCAATGTGAATATGGCACCGCCTTGCACGGTTCCTAATCCATTGAGATGATTTTCCGTTATGTTCATTCTTCCAGTGGCTTCTCCTTCTCCTATTTCTAGAAGCTCGATTCCATTGTAAAGGATGAATTTGTCTTTCTTTAGTAGCTCTATGACGTCGTTATTCTCCATATCTAATCTTACAATGTTTTCTCATAACATCTTCTGCGGCAATACAATTCATTCTCATAATTGCTCCAGATGTGAACGGCATTGACATTGGTTTCCAATTGCGGATTCGTGATGGCAATCGGAATGTTATTATCCATATATGTTTGAGTCATTTGTGTATAGTAGAGAGAGTGAATTCCCCTTTTCTGCCATTCTGGTAATACACCATTGAGGTATAGATCGATGATTTTCGGTTTCCTCATGGCATTCAATATATGAATGAATCCGAATGGGAATACTTTACCTTTTGCTTTTTTGTATGCTGCAGATAGTGAACACATGCTGATACCGAAAGCAACCACAGTGTCATTCTCATCTACGATGATACACACATATTTGGGGTCAATGAATGAAAAATAACTGGCTACAATGGAGTCAATCTCCTTGTCTGTTAATTCAGAATATCCGTAAAGATTTGAGAAAGAAGCGTTTAATGTATGAAACAAAGGTCGCGCATATTTTTTCAAATCCTTTTTCTTCGTGAAAGATAGAGCACGTAGGTTGTAGCGCTCTGCAATCATTTTGCTGACGCGCTTGATTTTCTCAGGTATCGCATCAAGTTTGATTTTATATTGCAACCAATCTTCAGCCTTTTCGTAGCTGAGTTGCTCCATGAAACTGACATAGTATGGGTGATTATAGATGCTGGCAATGGTAGGTTCATTTTCATATCCATATACCAACATGCCTTCACGATCCATATCGTTGAAACCTAACGGACCTTGGATGATTCCCATACCTTTGGATTTTCCCCACTCTTCTACTGTGTTGAGAAGGGCTCTGGCTACTTCAATGTCTTCAATGAAATCAAACCATCCGAAACGCACCTTGTTGCCCCATTTCTGGTTGGCAATGTGGTTGATGATACCTGCTATACGGCCAACAACCTTTCCATCTTTATATGCTAGCCAATATTCTGCTTCGCAATGCTCAAATGCAGGGTTCTTATCTTTGCGGAGGGTCTTTAATTCGTCAAACTCCAATGGTGGAACCCAATAGGGGCAGTCGGAATATAAATCATTGGCAAAACGGACAAATTGCTTTAACTCCTTATGTGAGGATATTTTTTTAATTTCTATCATTTTCCTAAAAAAGTAACGCAGTGCAAATCTATAAAAAAATTTGTGGTTTTAAAAAAAAAGATTACTTTTGCACCCGCATTGCCGCTATAGCTCAGTTGGTAGAGCAACGCATTCGTAATGCGTAGGTCGCGAGTTCGAGTCTCGCTATCGGCTCAATCAAAAGTTACATACAATGGGAAGCAATTCATTCGTGAGTTGCTTTTTTTATTTGGTAATCTTCTCTGCTACAAACTTACTGCCATTCCAAGTAAAACGTTGAGTCATCTTTCCTGATGGGGTGTCAGATACATACTCAATGGATTTGCCTACTCGTGGTAAATTACATTTCGCTCCATTGGGATATTCTGGTTGAACGCCCAAGTCGTAGGCATACGTGTATATCATTTTCTTTGTCGCATTGTCGTATTGGTAGAATGATTGTCCGGTTAGTTCTGTGTCTGTCGGTTTCCCATTCATGAGAAGAACGAAATTGGAAGCCACTATCTTATGCTTCCCATCTGTACAATTCCAAAAGCAAAACTCTACATATACGGTTTCCTCCTTTGAATAGGTGACATCGTAACGGATATAACCATTCTTTGTATCTACAGTAAATGATCTGCCTTTGGGTAATGTTTCTCCTTTTTGGTATTTCTTCCAATTTTCTGCCATTTCTACAAAGACGCCTTCTCCGTTATTCTGTGATAGTATGGCTGTTACGAAGTCAGTAATCACTGGCTTTTGACCTGTATAATTCACTGGAAAACTGGTGAAATTCGTGTTTTCACCTTCCTCTTCTTGTGCTTGAATATAGGTTATTGCTCCAATTAGCAACATCACTATGAAAATAACCTTTTTCATGCTTTCCCCTTTTTAGATGGTTTTATTGTTTTATTATAAATTTTCAAATAATTGGCAAGACCATAAATCATCCCAAAATTTTGGATATGACTTACTTACTACGTTGGGTTCCTCTATTGTTATCTCACCTAAACGGATGGTACTTGGGGCAAATGCCATTGCCATTCGATGGTCTTTATAAGTGGCGATCTGTGGATGCTCATCTCGCTTGCATTGCTCTCCATCCCAATATAAGATGCCGACACCCTCTTCTTTTAGAATGAATCCTAATTTCTTACATTCGTTCTTTAATGCTTCGATTCTGTCAGTCTCTTTGATCTTTAGAGTTTGCAAACCTGTGAAGCGAAAGGTGATGCCTAAACTGCAGCAGGTTACCACAAGGGTTTGGGCTATGTCGGGCTGACCGCTAAAATCATATTCGAAATGTTCAACCGCCTTCTTCGTTTTGGAAATTCTGACATCATCTTGCACGAATTGTGTGCTAACTCCCAATGGTTCGAAAATCTTCCGACCCATCGAGTCTCCTTGCAAACTCTTCTCGTAGAGGTGTGGCAACGTGAAATTGATCGTGGAAGGACTCAGTGCTGCAATTTCATACCAATAGGAGGCGGCAGACCAATCTGATTCTACCGTATAATCGGTGGTTTTGTATTCTTGTGAAACTATCTGAATGCTTTTGCCTTCCCATTGAGAATCCACACCATACGCCTTCATCATTTGCAATGTCATCTCAATATAGGGACGTGAGATAATCTCTCCTTCTAAGTGAAGTTCGATACCTTTTTGTGTCGTAGGGGCAATCATCAGTAGGGCTGATATGAACTGACTGCTGACACCTCCGTTTAGATGGACGGTTCCTCCCAATAACTTCTTTCCATGGATCTTTAAAGGTGGAAAACCTTCCTTTTCAAGGTAACTAATCTCTGCTCCGATGTTGTTCAGGGCGTCGACAAGTATTCCGATGGGACGTTGTTTCATTCGTTCACTTCCTGTGATGGTCCAATCGCCTGGCTTCCCTGCTAGATAGGCTGTTAGGAAGCGCATGGCAGTACCTGCGGCACCAATGTTGAAGTTGGTCTCATCATGCGAGGTGAGAGCGGCGCTTAACACATCTGTGTCATCACACTCTGCCAGATTGTAAATACGTCCGGGTGCCTTACTCAAAGCGTTTAGAATGAGGGCTCTATTGCTTATGCTTTTAGAGGCTGGCAATAGAATGGTATGCTCTGATATTGCTTTCTCTGGAACAATTGCTTTGATATGAATGTTTTCCATCTTCTTTGAAGTTAGATGCCTAGTGAGTCTCGATAGAAATCGAGCGATTCAAAAATATCCTGTTTATCTACGACAGTATTAATTTTCACCTCTCCTATATTGGACAAAAGTGTGAATAGAATGGTATCCTTCTCTTCATTTTTCTTGTCGTGTGTCATCAATTCATAGAGACGACCATACTCTTTGCAAGTGATGTAGAATGCACCGTAGTTCTCTTTGATGAACTGAATTGCTTGAAAGAGGATGTATTTAGGAAGTCCACATTTTTTGTGACTAAGATAAAGTTCGGAAATCATACCCCAAGCTACTGCATAACCGTGAAGTTTGGTTTCTCCGCGTTCGATGGCATGGCTTTCAAAAGCATGCCCAATTGTATGTCCGAAGTTGAGTGCTTTTCGTATGCCCTTCTCTGTTGGGTCTACGGCTACAATCTTTTCCTTCACTTGGATGGATTCACGAAGCAGTTCTGGAAGTTTATGATAATCAATATTGTATAAATCTGTTTCGCAGATATGCTTCCATACAGTTGGGTCGGAGATGAGTCCGTGTTTAATCATCTCGGCAAAACCTGAGAAGATATTTTCTTGAGAGAGTGTTTTGAAGAATCCCACGTAGATGAGTACGCTTAATGCGGGATTGATGACGCCAATCTCGTTTTTCAGTCCGTTGAAGTTGATGCCTGTTTTTCCTCCCACGGCTGCATCTACGGCTCCTAACAGGGTGGTTGGGACATTGATGTAGTTGATTCCTCGTTTGAAGGTGGAAGCGGCAAAGCCTCCAAGGTCGGTTACCATTCCGCCACCTAAGTTGATGAGTAGCGATTTGCGTGTAGCACCCTTCTCACTTAGTTGTTGCCATACGTATGCCAATGAATCGAGGTTCTTGTTATCATCTCCTGCAGGAATGGTGATAACATGATCGGCAGGTATGTTTACGCCCTTTTGTAGAATGGGCCAACATAGCTTCAACGTATTCGTGTCGGTTAGCACGAAAGTGGATGAGGGCTTAATGTCTTTTAATTCCTCGAAAAGGGAATCAACAGAGTTGGATATTTGAATCTTTTGCATAAAAAATTATTTACTTTCTTCGAAAATTGTTTTTAATCCTTTTATCTTCTCATTTCGGATCCGTTTGAGTAGGGTGTTCAGTTCGGAACGTGCAATGGATGCGTATGAGCATTTGTCATATACCTCAATGGTCCCTATCTGATTTTTCTCCAATAATCCTTTTTTCATTAGGAATCCTGCGATATCCCCTTTGCTGAGTTTATCTTTCTTTCCTTTGCCAATGTACAATGAAATCCATGCAGATGGTTTCAATGCGGGTGGATTCTCTTGTAAAGGGTAATCACTGAAATCTTTTTCCGAAAGATATTCTGGTAAGTGTTCTTCACCATGCAGAATGATGTAGGCATTTCCATCTGCGAACATACGGGCTGTTCGTCCGTTGCGATGGGTGTAGGCCTCTTGATTGACGGGCAGGTGATAGTGAATCACATGCTTCACGTCGAGGATGTCCAATCCGCGTGCAGCCAAGTCGGTGGATACCAGCAAATAGGAACTTCCACTTTTAAACTGGAAGAGCGCTTTTTCTCGGTCCACCTGTTCCATTCCTCCGTGAAACATTTTACAATCCGCTCCCTTCTTACGAAGGTAATTGGCAACACGTTCTACCGACTCTCGATAGTTGACAAAGATGAGTGTTGGCTCATTTCCGATTTGGCAGATTAGTTTCATAAGTGATTCTAATTTGTCTTTCACGGGTGAATGAACAATATATTTTGTGAGGTTAATCTTCTGACCGCTTTCACCGAGGAATTCTAAGATCATAGGATTGTGAATCTTCACAAAGGAAGGAATCTCGTCGGTGCGCGTAGCAGAGAGTAACATTTTCTTTTTCAGTCCGGATAGGTGACTGATGATCTCTTTCATTTCATCTTGGAAACCCAACTCCAATGATTTGTCAAATTCATCCAAGATGAGGTATTTGATGGTTTCTGGAGTGATGTTGCCTTGTTCAATGTGATCTAATAGTCGACCTGGTGTTCCTATTAATAGAGCGGGTGTGTTTTCTGTCAGCGTTTTTTTCTCCTGTTCGGATGAGTGACCTCCGCAGCAGCAAGTGACTTTAAAGGAGGATTTGAACGACTTGAAAACCGTTTCTATCTGAAGAGCCAATTCACGAGAGGGAGCAATGACGAGTGCTTGTACGCCTGGGGTGTCTTGTCTCATCTGACGGAGGAGTGGCAAAAGGAATGCGAGTGTTTTACCAGATCCGGTGGGTGAGAGCAGAAGCACGTCGCGACCCGACTCGTTTGCTTTGAGTGCGGCCGTTTGCATCTCGTTGAGGCTTTCAATGCCGATTGTTCGTAGTGTATTTTCTATGATTTCAACCATGTCGTCAAACTATTTTTTTGTATGTTTCCATCAGTTTTGCTGCTATTCTTTCGTCTGAAAAGTTAGCAGCGTGTTGATATCCCTCTTCAATCATTGTCTTGCGGAGTGACTCATCAGAAGTAACCTGTATGATGGTATGAGCTAATTCTTCATCATCGTCGCAAGAGACGTAGCGTGCTGCTTTCCCTCCAGTCTCTTGGAAACAGCTGCCTTTGCTTGTGATGACAGGGGTACCCATGACAAGGGATTCCAGTATGGGTCTCCCGAATCCCTCAAAAAGAGAAGGATAGACGAATAGGTCTGCCAATTGATAGAGAGGAGGAAGGTCTGCGGTTTCCACATGACCGATGAAAAAGACTTTCTTCTCCAGTTGATATTCATGAATCATGGAGAGAAGCGTCTCTTTGTATTGTGAGGGGTTGCCTGCTATGACCAATGGAAGTTCTACTTGTGGGTTGCACATCGCTTTTAAGATGAGTTCGTGGTTTTTGCGACGTTCAATGGCGCAGATGATTAGCATGAAATGGTCGGGCAGGTTGTATTTTGTTTTAATACTCTTTTTTTGTTCATCCGTCACTGCATTTCTGAAGACGGTGCTATAGCCTTGATATACCACATCGATGTGTTCCTCCTTTTCGCCCAAGTAGTTGATGAGGTCACTTTTGGTCTCTTCGCTGATAGCGATAATTCTGTCGGCGACATGAGCCCCATGAGTGTATTTTTTGCGAAAGGAGTAGCGGTCGAAAAAGGGGAAGAGTTCCGGGTTTTTCAAAAAGATGAGGTCGTGCATGGTGACGACGGTATGAGTGCCGGTCTTCTCTATGCCATAGGGTAGTTCATGGCTTAATCCATGATAGATATCAAGTTGATCATGTTGAATATCGGAACAGATGCTTTTGGTTCTCCAAAGGGAGGAGAGAGGGCCCCAGGCGTGTAGTCCCTGAGGAGCTCGTACCTCACAGCATGATTCATTATGAGGGAAGGAGATGGCACCTTGTGTTTTCGGAGTGTATAAAAAATACTGATTCTCAGAATAATAGTCTGACAGCAAGCGTATAACGTCTCTGCTGTAGCAACCTAATCCACGAGAATTGTAGAAAGCACGTTTAGCGTCAAATCCTATTTTCATATAAAAAGTATGTTATTCAATGACGACTTCTCTAGAGCCGTCTGGAAGTTCTTGTATAGAGACTTTTACGGCATCATCAGGAAGTAGATTGATGATTTTTTCGGGCCATTCCACGAAACAGAGGTTTCCGCTGTAGAAATAGTCTTCGTAACCGAAGTCGAAGGCTTCCTCTTCTTTGTTGATTCTGTAGAAGTCGAAGTGAAAGATAGGGTCTCCGTTGCCTGATTTGTATTCGTTGATGATGGCGAATGTTGGACTGTTGACGCTCTCTTTAACTCCCAATTCTTCGCAGATAGCGCGTATGAATGTAGTTTTCCCTGCTCCCATGGAGCCGTAGAACAAAAACACTTTGTTGTCACCCATGGCAGCAATAAATTCTTTTGCTGTCTGATGAATGGAATCTAGGTTCTCTATCTTCATTATGTTTTTTATTAATGGATAAAGGCTATTTTCGTCACCATTTTCATGGAGCCGTCTTCTTGTGCGGCAAATATGTAATAGATACCAGTTGCCACACGTTTGTTGTTGAGATTTTTACCATTCCAAGTAAAGGTACCTCCGTTTGAGTAATCTTCGTATACGACTTTACCTTCAACATCAGAGATACGAACGAGGCTGTTTCCCACCAGACCTTTAACTGCTATTTCACCGTCGAAATCTGGAGTCACAGGGTTCGGATATGCGTAGACGCCGGAATAGTCGTCAGAAGGCTCAGTTGAGTTGGTCATGTAGGAGAAGAGTCCGTTGGATGTGGCGATGAATAGTTCACCAGTCTCTTGATTCATGGCCATATCGATGACGGAGTTGGATGTTAGCGGACTATTTTCCGTTGTGAAATGTAGGATAGTCTCTTTTCCGTCGGGAGAGAGTAGATAGACACCAGAAGTGGCAGAACCTAACCATTTTCGGTTGCCACCATCCACGATGATAGCGTTTATCTGGTCGCTTCCTAGCAAGTAATCCGCATAGTTCGCATTGTCTTCACGCGTGATCTTCACACGACCGATAGTGAAGTTTTTGTCAAAAATCTTCTTTTGATCGGTGACGATTAGCGGACCAACGCTAGTACCAATCCATATCTCATTGTTTTTGTCTTCTGTGATGCATCGGAAGGCATTAGGGCTTACCGAGTTTCCATCAGCATCTTGGAAGGTGCTGTAGTAGATGTGTTTATCATCACTTTGGTCGAAAGGTGTTCCGTTTTGGTTTATGACAACGACACCCGTACCATTGGAAAGACGAGGACGAATAATCCACATCAAGCCATTTTTACTGATGAATGTTTCTTTGAAACGAGTATTTTCAAGTTCTTTGTAGTTGAAAGATTGCCAAGTGCCGTCTGCTTTTTTCACAACCAGTCCGGTAGGGGATAGATGGTTGGGTATCCATAGATTGTTGTCTTTGTCGAAACAGAGACCATCAATTAGGATACGGCTACTTGTATTGGTCAGAGCCGTGTTTTCTGTCCAATAGTGTTTGTATGGTTTTTTGTCGTACAATTCGAATAGTGAGCGCCATGAGGCGATGTATATTCTTCTATGGTCGGTTGGATCCACCACGGCATCCAAGATATCTACGAACTTTGATTTCTCACGTATGGTAACACCTTGTTCAAAGTCAGATTCAGTGATGACGGTCCACTCGTTGTTTTCCATAATCTGAAGAATACCTGGGTTGTCCAGGATTGGTATATCAAATTGACCACCACTACCAGCAATGAGTTGTCCATATTCATATTTGAGGAATGCGACAGAGTGAGACAATGGTCCGTTAGGAGCGAACTTGCCTGATGGTACGCCATATTTGTATTTAAAGAGGTTGTAGATATCAGACTGACTGTTGACATAGTCTTGTGCGCGGGCCACCCAGTAGGAATTGGTGGATGGCGTATAGATAGCATATTTTGCGTAGTCACAGAAGACGATCTCTTTCAATTCAAGTGATTTGTTGTAGTTGAATAGGGAGTCACCCGCAGAGATGGTGATATAATCGGACGTGGTCGATACGCTTTTGAAATCATGTATCTGTTGTAGCGTAGTGGTTGTCTGATCGGGGAGAAGTACGGAGATAGAGTCTTGGTATATCAAGACAAGTTGATCATTGAAGTTGGCTATAGATTGAAGATTATCATCCTTTAGGGTCACAGAACGCCATTTTGCATAATCGGCCAGATTGGAATCTTTAATGTTGGCGCATCGTAATTCTTTTTGAGTTAGGGCATAGATAGTATCACCAACAATTTCCACTTTGTATACAGCGAGGTATTGACCCTTATCGCCGATGATGTATGTATCAGCAATCTCATTTCGTTTCATATCAACGACCACGATTCCCAATCCGCAAGCGAGGTAGGCGTATTTGCCGTATGTGGTGATATTGTTGATCTGTTTGTCATTGATTTCCTTTCTTTTAAAGTCGGATATATTGATGACTTTATTTTTCTTGATGATATCAATGTTGCTATTGTCATAACCTATGATGAGAGCGTCTAATTGTTCACTATAGGCCACTTTCGAGATGTAACAATCCGACAATCCGTCAGCTTTCGTATAGGTTTGAATGTTTTCATACTCTTTATCGACAGAGAAGAGCACACCATTACCTAATGCGTAAACTCGATCTTTTGACTGAGTGACATAATCAACTTTGTTATAGGAAAAGAATGTTTTCCACGTGCCAATCTCTTGAGATGAAGCAGAGAAGGCTATCCAGAGCAATGGAAGAAAGAATAATCGGATTAGTTTCATTGCGTTTATGGTTTAAATATTTTTATTCAAAAATTGTAAGAGTTTTTCAACGGCTTTCCCTCGATGGCTGATCGCATTCTTTTCGTCCATTGAGAGTTCTGCAAATGATTTCGAATATCCATTGGGTTGGAAAATGGGATCATATCCAAATCCTTCAGAGCCATGCTTTTCCGTTAGAATCGTTCCTTCTACAATGCCTTCGAAGAAATGTTCTTCTCCCTCCCAGATGAGTGAAATGACAGTGCGAAAGCGCGCGTTTCGATTCTCTTTCCCTGAAAGATTCTTCAATAACTTTTGCATGTTTGCCTCTGAGTCTTTGTCTACTCCAGCATAACGGGCAGAGTAGACCCCAGGTTCGCCATTTAAAGCCTCTACTTCCAAACCTGTGTCGTCTGCAAAACAGTTGCAACCAAATTTGTCGTATAGGAAATGAGACTTCTGACTAGCATTGCCCTGCAGCGTGCCAGCTGTCTCTGGTATGTCATCGTAAAACCCCAATTCGTTAAGTGTCTTTATGGATAAAGAGTTACCCAACTTACTTTTTATCTCATCCACTTTGTGGGGATTGTTTGTGGCAAGAACTAAATCTTTCATTTTTTGCTATTATATTATTCTACAAAGATAACGAAATTTTTGCTGAAATATTCGGTGTGTGGAATTAAAAAAGATATTTAAAGTTGTCTAGGTATACGTTTGTAACATTCCCTCCTCTATAATAGATAAAATGCCTCTTTTTCGTGCATTTGAAACGATTTTCCACTCTTTTTGTAACGTGATTCTCCGTTGCCACATGCTAAAACCCTTTATATTTGCCATCGTAAACGGAAAAGAAATAATTTCGTTCTCAGGAAACATTTATACTTTAAAATAGTAACCACAATCACTCTGTGAAGAGTTAGTTGTGGTTTTTTTTTGTCGAATGGCGATTTTTTTGTACCTTTTCAAGATTTTAGATTTTATCAACGGAAGTGAGAGAAGGACATTCTTGAAGAGTGAATGCGATTCGCGGAAGGGAGAATGCAATTCATGAATGGAGAAAGTAATTCACGATGGGAGAATGCAATTCTCCCATACGGAAGGAGAGGGAAGATTGATTCAACTATAAAAAACAAAGAGGATATGAGAAAAAAGGTAGTCAGTTGTATTTTATTGGGTGGCATTTTGTTGGGAATGATGGGTTGTACAGATAATGTGAGAATAATTCCTAAACCAAATGGCAATGAATCACCAAGTCATGATACAGCTGCCGTCAGTCAGACGGAGACTCCAACTGAGCAAGACTCAACAGAGCAAATGATAGATGAAAAGAAACGTGTCATAGACCGAGTGGATTCTATTTATTGTTACATGGAAAAGGCCTATGGTTCGAACATTATGAATAGAGCAAAACTAGATTCTCTGTTTTGTAGCAATTCATGGAATGAAAAGGTTGAGGCGATTTATGAAATGGATAAGGAAGTCGATGGAATCGGCTTTTTTGATGCTGATTATTGGGTCATGGGACAGGATTTTGATAAAATCACTCACAAAGATATTACTGTACAGAATCTGACTGAAACAGAAGCGGTCGTCTCTCTCTCCCTTAGAATATTCGAATCATCTCCTTACAGACCTATTGTCCTCGAGTTGAAAAAAGAAAGGGGAAATTGGTATATCAGTGACTTTATTGATAAAGCGAATGATGTTGATTGGGAGGAGTCTATGATAGACTATCTGGGTGACAATTACATGAAGTGATTGCTCCTTTTGGAATGAGTAAATAACATATCCACTTAAATATACTGAATATGAAAAAGATGATGAGTGCCTTTGTGGCGTTATTTGTTTTGGTGTTTGGTGTGCATGCACAAACATATTACGTAAGTAAAACGACGGGATCGAATGGTAATTTGTTATTTGAGCAATAATATATTCGGATTTTCTGTCTTTGCAGGATTGGATCGTTCGCATGTAGATTCAAATAAACAAAAGGAGGCGAAGCGTGTTACTTCTGTTAAAAACAACCTTTTCTGTTTGAACAAGAAGGGTGATTTGGTGATTCCTGGTGGTGGAATGATGATGAGAGTAAATGTAGAGGATTTTGCTGATGTGGATGCTTTGTCGGAAGTGACAGGGAATAAATCTGTTACGGATGCTAAGGTGTTCAATGGTAAGTTGGATGCAGCTTATGTGAATGGATTTTTGACGGCTACTTATAGGGAGTCGACCGACTATAATGCTAATTCACTATCCAATCAGTTTCGTTCTGCATTAGGCTTGAATCAGGTGGGAACCATGCAGTCATCAGCGACGATGTATGCCAATCGTTATAATTTGCAAAAGGCATTACAACTGTTTGGCGCTGTGGCTGGATATGGGGCTCAGTTGAATATGACGAAGTGATTTTTCGATAGTTGAAAAAATAACGATGTTCATTGAAAAAAAGAAAATTATAAAAAAAATATATTTAATTTTGTCCCTCGATTGATGTTTATGATGATGGATATAGTAGGTGGGTTTTTGTAAATTCTTTATTTAGAGAATAATTGTGTGTGAATTAGTAAGGAACGAGATCCTTTGAAATGGATTTTATAGAACCCACGTAAAGGTATAAAAGTAACACGAAGGTGTTTTTTGAGTTAAATTGGGATGCAAATCCCTTTATTGTATAATTGTATAATAGGTGTAATAATCATTTTTTGTGATGAAAACCAGATTGATCTTTATTCTGTCATTGTGTTTTACAATGTCTGTTTTTTCGGCACCTCCAGGACCGGAGGAACCTGGTAAGGAATGTCGTCATGAGTTCCGTATGGAAGGTTCTGTGACCTACTGTGAATCAGAAGGATATGAGACTTATAAGTGTAGGAAGTGTGATTCTACTTACACAGTGACAGTTGCCCCTGTAGGACATGATTATAACAGTGAATATGTGGTGTCGAATTGTGAAGAGGGGGGTGTCATTAACCATACTTGTTCGCGATGTGGAGATAAAACCAGTGAGACGTTTGCCCCTCAGCAACATCAATATCAAGAAGAGACCATCGCTGCCACCTGTACCGAGAAAGGTTCAAAAAAGCACGTTTGTAAAATCTGTCACTATTCTTATACGGAGGAGATTGAGGCTTTGGGACATGATTATGAAACAATCGTTCATGACCCGACAATCGATGAGGATGGTTATACGCTTCATCGATGCAGACGTTGTTCTGATTCTTATAAAGACAATTATATCTCTAAATTGGATCCAAAGGAGTATTTCAGTAAGGTGCGTTTCAGTGAGGTGATGCCTTGCAACATGTCCACCTATGTGAATACGGATAATTATAATTTCTCTGGTTATATAGAGTTTAAGAATGGAGCTTCCTATCAGGTTGATTTGAAACATTGTGTTTTGACGCATTATAAATTAACCTCTAAAAACAAGTATAAAGAGTGATTTGTCTATCCTATGGGCGGATGAATCATCCACCAACAATCATGCACCTTATAAATTGGATACGGATGGTGGATATCTCACCTTGTCATACGATGGTGAGTTGATCGATTCGATAGCCTATGGTTTTACGGATTCGCACGTTTCGTATGGTCGTTATGGAGATACGGAGGGATATATGCAACCCTCTCCGTATGAAGAAAATACATTTGTTGTGTCAGATTTAACTACAAGCAACAGATGTCAGGCACCTACGTTTAATCAACAACCCGGACTACTTCAGTCGCCAACAGAGGTCACCTTATCATGTGCCACCTCAGGTGCATTGATCTACTATACGTTGGATGGTACGGAACCTTCGGAGACGAATGGAATACTTTATAGTGATGCGATAAATGTGAGTCAGAATGCGAACATTCGTGCT
>CACZUS010000023.1 GCA_902784425.1 uncultured Bacteroidales bacterium | reverse complement strand
AAATCACAAATAAGAGGGTTGATTACATACAACGCAATCGCAGAAACCCCACTAGTCCCAAAGGGACGACAGCCCTTAGGCAGGGGTGTGAACCCCTGTGAGACGGATACGTGGAGGGCGGTAGAGGAAACATACAACCACGAGGAACCGCACAACCGTAGAGACGCACGGCCGTGCGTCTCTACATGACCGTGCGTCTCTACAGCGGCACAACACCCCGTTCAAAAAATGCACAAACAGAATTTTTCTGATAAGGACAGAAAATTTTAGAAGAAAATTAAATACTTTTGTAAATGCATCAGTCCAAGAGGCTACGATGTTGTCTGAGGATAACGGAGCTGAGGGGACGGGGCACTACATTGCGGAATAAGCGACACTGTACGCTTTGTTTTTGGTGACTTGAACTACCACAATCAATGACCTATCAAAGACATTAGCAGAGGTGACGCCTACGGATGTGTATGTCATGCGCAGCCGGGGTGTGCCGGGGGCTAACTAAGCCCTCTCGCACACTTTTTGGGTGTACTGTATATACCTCTGAGGGTATCAAATCTGTTCGTTCTATAGGTTAGGCTGTGGTAGGCCGAAGTCACGGAACGGACAGCAGGAGATACCCTCGTTTTTTCTGTATGGTAGTTAAAGGGTACAATTAAAAACCATTCTGGCATTGGGGTATCAGTCAGAACATTTGCTGCAGATTGATGGCAAACAAACTGCAACAGGCTTTAGACCTGTGTAATAAGAATGAATTTGACAAGGCACTTCCTTTATTGGAAGAGTCTATTAAAGATAATCCCCAGAATTCTGAGGCATGGCGTGTGTTGGCACAAATACACTGGTTTCATCTGAGACAACCTGATAAGGCTTATGATGAGTTGATAGAAGCATTGCACTGTGAACCTAAAAACATTTGGGCTCTTGTGTTGATGGGTAACCTCCTATCGAAGGAGAAAAATGACATAGAACACGCTAAACAATATTACGACAGGGTTCTAGAATATTATCCCGATAATGCTATTGCTTTGAATAATATCGGTGCGACATATATGGAACGCAAAGACTATGAAGGTGCTCTTCCTTTTATGGAGAAAGTGATTAGTATTGATGATACATATGCCAATTCTTACTATGGTTTAGGTCTCTGTTATTACAAACTTGGTAGAATAGAAGATGCGTTTGATATATGCCATAAAGGAGCATTGAAATCATCGGATCGCCCTGAGAATCCTGCTGTTCGTGAGGAATTGATAAAGCTGTTCGTCACAGTCGCTAAAGATTACATTGATAAGACAAACTACATCAATGTATGGAAGGGAATCAAGGATGAATTAGAGTCTGTAGACCATGTTAACATCCGTATTGTAGAGGATAAAACCCTGAACGTTCATGCTAAGTTGGAGTATGCGCCTTTGCATGCTGCAAAAGAACATGTGATTAGGTATAATCCCGATAAAAATTTTGTGGAACACCTTTTCATTCACGAGATGATGCACCTGAAGATGGGTCAGTTGGCAACAAAAGCCAATAGGGCTAAAGCTGTTGTCAGTTCAGAATCAACAAGAACCACATTTAAGAGGCGTTATCTCACTTTCATGAAGAAGAAACATAGTCATATTCCATCTCAAGAATTAGATAAAGTGATAGATAGTCTTGCAGATGGCTTAGGTTTGCAATTGATGAACTGCCCTCTCGACCTCTTCGTCGAACACAATATCTACAAAGGCTATCCTATTGCGCGTCCTATTCAGATGTTGTCTCTTTTTCATATGGAACAAGACAATATCAATGCTGTTAAGCAGACTGCAACTAATGGTTTCTTCCCTATGGAGATTGTTTATGCCAACAAAGTCATGAATATTGTTACAAGTATGCATTTCAAAGACATGTATGGCATTAATTTGATAGGACAATACCATCCTACAAAAAAAGAATTAGAACATGCTAAAGATCTCTATGACGAGTTCAAGGCTTATTTGGACACTTATAAGAATGGAGATGAATATGAGATGTTGGAATACTTCGTCCAGTCCTTTAACATGGAAGATCTCATAGAAATTATCGATGAAAGTCAGGTGACTTCAGGTATGAAAGCAGACCTTTCAATGAAAGGTGATATGAAAGACTTGGCTGAAGGAGCTTTGCCAAAAGAAGATGTCGACGATGCTAATGCAAAATTTGTGAAGAATCATCAAGATGGTGCAGATCCAACTGAAACAATGATGATGTCGATGTATATGTTGGAAGCGATGGACTACTTTGACACATTAGCTATACAGGATGTTTACCGTATAGCTATAGAAATAGCGATGGTGGGGGTGTCTGGTATTGATCCTAAGAAGAAATATTCTATTAAGTCGATCCCAGATAAAGAATTTGTTGGATATCAGTTCCTTGCTTATTATTATGTGAGTTGGGCAAAGGCTATTCCTGAGAAACTTGAACACTTAGGTTTGCCTTTTTCGAAGGCTTATGAATCTGCAATGCAAATGTATAATGCAAAACATGGAAAACAATGAATGATTTGGAGGAACTTAGACAAGTAATTGTTAAATTCACGCAAGAGCGTGATTGGGACAAATTCCATAATGGGAAGGATTTGTCTCTTGCATTATCTATAGAAGCGGCTGAACTCAATGAAGCATTTCTTTGGAAGGATGCTTCAGAAGTGAATGTAGATAAAGTCAAAGAGGAATTGGCTGACATCTTTAATTATGCCATATTAATAGCGGACAAATACAATCTTGACATCAAACAGATTGTTATGGATAAAATTAGTCGAAATGCTAAGAAATATCCTGTAGAAAAAGCCTATGGGAGTGCTAAAAAATATAACGAATTATGATTATTTATAGAGCCACAAAAAAACAATTTGTTGAAGATGTGTTCAACAACACGATAGCTGACAATATCGATAGCGCTTTTGTGGAGCACCTGGGTCGTCACACGTCGCCCAACGAAGTACGCTCTTGGGAAAATTCCATGCAGTTTATGTACAAAGTGGTCAACACCCCTGAATTGTCCGACGAGGCAGGTGTCGCTATAGAATACCAGATTCCATTAACTGCTAGACGTATTGATTTTATCATTTCTGGCTTGAATGCCCAAAAGAAGGAACAGATGGTCATCGTGGAACTTAAACAATGGGAGGTGGCTGAGCCTACGCAGAAACCAGGCATTGTAACGACACGACTCCAACACGGAATGACAGATCTGCCCCATCCCTCTTATCAGGCTTGGTCATACGCATACATGCTCTCGAACTACAACCTCACCATTCAGGAAGAAGGCGTGGAGATTAGCCCATGCGCTTATCTACACAATTACGCACCCGATGGAATGATTGACGGCCAACTTTACCAAGAATACGTGGCAAAGGCACCTGTGTTTCTGAAGAACGATGCCTCCCGCTTACAAGAATATATTTTGAAACACGTCAAATATTGTTCACCCGAGGATATCATATGGAAGATTGACAAAGGCAAATTACGACCTTCTAAACAGTTGGCCGACTCACTGACTTCTATGTTGAAAGGAAACACAGAGTTTGTGATGATTGACGATCAAAAGGTGGTATATGAGACTGCTGTACATCTGGCTAATAAGGCACAGAACGGTAAGAAACAGGTGCTAATTGTGGAAGGTGGACCAGGTACAGGTAAAAGCGTGTTGGCGGTAAATTTGCTAGTTAAGCTAACCTCAGAGGGTATAGCCTCACAATATGTGACAAAGAACAGCGCACCACGAGCAGTTTACAGTGTAAAACTATCGGGTAGCTATAAAAAGACATACATCAACAACCTGTTTGTGGGTAGTGGTGGCTTCACCGATACAACCCCTAATACGATGGGTGCTTTGATAGTGGATGAGGCCCATCGATTAAACATGAAGAGTGGCATGTTCTCCAATTTAGGCGAGAACCAAATCAAAGAAATCATTAAGACAGCTCATTTCTCCGTATTCTTTGTTGATGACAATCAGCGTATCCACATGAAGGATGTTGGAAGTGTGCAGTATATTAAACAATGCGCAGAAGAGATGGGAACCGATGTTCATATAGAGCACCTCAGTTCTCAGTTCAGATGCAATGGATCTGATGGCTATTTGAGTTGGCTCGACAATGCTCTTCAAATACGTGAAACTGCCAATATTCGTCTGACGGAGGAGGATTATGACTTCCGTGTTTTTGACTCTCCTACAGAGATGTTTGAAGCAATAAAGCACAAGAATGAGGTGAACAACAAGAGCCGAGTAGTGGCAGGCTATTGTTGGGATTGGAAGAGCAAAAAAGACCAAAGCGCTTATGACATAGAGATTCCTCAGTTTTTCTTTCGCAAGCAATGGAATCTCAACGGCAAAGAGCCATGGCTGATAGGGGAAAATTCTATTGACCAGATTGGATGCATTCACACCTGCCAAGGCTTAGAACTCGATTATGTGGGTGTAATCATTGGTCCTGACATGATTTATATGGACAATCGTGTGGTGACAGACGGGTTCAAACGTTCCCCAAATGACCAATCGTTGAAGGGATTCAAAACTATGATGAAGCAAAATCCCAAAGAAGCCAAACAAGAAGCAGACGCTATCATCAAGAACACCTATCGCACACTGATGACTCGTGGCATGAAAGGCTGTTATGTCTATTGCTGTGACCCCGCTTTAGCAGAATATTTCCGAGAACTGATGGCAGAGAAACCTGTCGAGACTGAAATCATCAGAATAGAGCCAGTAGTAAATGACGACGTGAAGTACATTGATTTCCTTCCTGTATATTCCATCAAGGCCGCTTGTGGTTACTTTGGTGAAGGTGACATTGTAAACGAATTAGGTTGGATACAAGCGGAAGGTATAGGCAAATTGAACAGGAACATGTTCGTCGTTCAGGCATCTGGTCACTCCATGGAACCTATGATTAAGGATGGCGATTTCTGTGTTTTCCGTGCCAATCCAGCAGGCAGTCGACAAGGAAAAATTGTTTTGGTACAACATCGTAACTATTATGATTCGGACTATACAGGTGCATATTCCATTAAAGAATATAGCAGTGTCAAAAACTATGATGAGTTCGGTAATTGGCAACATGAGAAGATTGAATTGTTACCTTTAAACAAAGATTATAATCCAATTGTTATTAAAGCGGAAGAGGCAGAAGATTTCAGAGTAATAGGTGAATTTGTCGGTATTGTTCTAAGCAAAAAGTAAGAATTAAAATAACTCTATATTCGAACAAAATGCGTATTTACGCATTCCGTTCGAATGAACCTCTCCAAACGACTGAGAAGCTACTCATTATGGACCATCCTACAACGTCCTATCCAGCTCATCAATATACTCCAAACAGAAATCTTCCAGGCCGATGTAGTAGATGCCACCCTCGTCATACCATGGCACAATGGGGTCTCGCACAACGACAATCTTACGATAGGAGTCGTTGATGCGACGTAAAGAGTTGGTCTCCTGCTCCCTTTTCTCCTCGTCGGGTATGGCGAAAGCCGATTGAATATAACATCGACGATTACCCCGATTTACCACAAAATCAACTTCCAACTTTTTCCGCTTGCTCTTGCCTTGCTCATCTTTATAGTTGTATTCTACCACACCTACATCGACATTAAATCCTCTGACACAAAGCTCGTTGAAGATGACATTCTCCATCAGATGGGTTTCCTCTTGCTGACGGAAATTGAGTTGAGCGTTTCGTAAACCTACATCGGCAAGGTAGTATTTCAGCGGCGTATTGATATATTTCTTCCCTTTGATATCATACTGATTGGCTCGTCGCAGAAGATAGGATTCCACAAAATAGTCAAGATAGGTGCTGATGGTCACATCATCTATCTTCTTTTGCTTCACAGACTCGAATGTGTTCTCAAGTTTTTTAGGGTTAGTGAGCGACCCAACACTGCTGGAGACAATATTCAGCAGATCGTCCAACACGGAAATGTCCTTCTGAAGACGATTCCGCTCAATCACGTCGGTCAGATAGGTTTTCCGAATCAAATCCTGCAGATACTGACTCTTATCGCTATCGCTCGTGAGAGACATGACTCTTGGCAATCCTCCATAGGTGACGAACTCCTGCCACGCCCGACGCTTGTCTCCCTGATAGGCAGTATAGAACTCCTTATACATCAGTGGATTGACATGGATCTCATCGCCTCGGTCCTTGAATTCGGTCATAATATCTGACGAAATCATCTTCGAATTGCTGCCCGTCACATAGACATCCACGTTCCTGAAATCCATCAAACCCAAAAGAACATCCACGAAACCGATTGTAGCATTCTCATCTTGGAGCCATGGATTGCGAATGGTGCTTACCTCCTGTATTTCGTCAAGCATGACGTAGTATTGCTTGCTGGAGTCCGTTATTTGGCCACGCAAATACTTGTCCAACTCCATTGGATTACGGTACTGGGCGTTCATTGCCACGTCAAGTTTCAGTATGATCAGTTGATCTTCGGTGACACCCTCTGCCCTGAGATAGTCACCAAAAATATCGAAAAGGAGTACTGACTTGCCACACCTACGGATGCCGGTGATCACCTTTACTCGTCCGTTGCCTCGCCTCTCAATGAGTTTGTTGAGATAATATTTTCTTTCAATTCTACCCATACTTTCGAATATTTTGCGTAAATACGCATTTCGTTCGAATGCAAATATAATAATTATGATCAAATCTCCAATAACACTTTCGAATATTTTGCGTAAATACGCATTTCGTTCGAATGAACCTCTCTTTGCTGATGTAAAATAGTTACAATTACAACAAAGTCGCCCGAAAAAGTGTGTGGTTGTTGGAAAAAGTCGCCCGAAAAAGTGTGAAGATATGGCGAAAAGTCGCCCGAAAAAGTGTATATTTGCATCGTAATAAATATGTAAATGTATGTATAATAGAAAGATAGATAGTTTTTTTGTGCAATGGAAAAACACACCAGAAAGAAATCCATTGGTTATTAAAGGGTGTCGTCAATGTGGAAAGACGAGTTCGGTACTGTCGTTTGCTCGTAAGAACTATAAGAATGTAGTCTATATTGATTTCCATGAACAGAAGGATTTGTGTGAATTGTTCAAGGGATCTTTGCAGGTTGATTATTTGACAGTTGCGATTTCAGCCGCTGTCCCGACTGCTCGTTTTGAAGCGAAGAAGACATGTCTGGTGTTGGACGAGATACAAGACTGTCCGCAAGCTAGTGCTGCACTGAAATTTTTCAAGTTGGATGGCAGATACGATGTTATATGTACAGGCTCATTGCTTGGTGTGAGCGGCTATCGGTCATCCGATTCGGAGACGTCAATCCCGGTCGGGTTTGAGACGATTGTGGATATGTATCCGATGGATTTTGAGGAGTGGCTTTGGGCAAATGGTTTGCAGACCCCTGTCTTTGACCTGTTGAGAAAGATGTTGGCGGAAGAGACTCCTGTACCGCAGGCAATCCACAATCGGATGCGGCAGTTATTGTTGGAATATATTGTGGTAGGTGGAATGCCGGCGGCTGTTCGCACTTTCTTAAACACACGAGACATCAATCAAGTCATAGCAGTTCAGCGGAGTATAGTGGATGAATATAAGTCCGACATGGTGAAGTATGCCAACCCTGCGGATAAAAACAGAATTCGTGAATGTTTTGAGTCGATACCTCGTCAGTTGAGCAAGGATAATAAAAAGTTCTCGTTCGCCACGGTGCGAAAGGGAGGGAGAAGCAAAGAATACATTGGCTGTCTGCAATGGATCGAGGATGCGGGAATCATTCAGCGTTGTTATAATCTGACGACAACAGAGTTGCCGTTGAGTGGCAATGCGTTACATGACTCGTTCAAGGTGTATATGACTGACACGGGTTTGTTTGTCAGCATGTTAGATGAGGGAACGCAATCAGACATTTTACAAGGGAATCTGCTCAGTTACAAGGGAGCTATCTACGAGAATGTGATGGCTGACTTGCTTTGCAAAATGGGACGCAAATTATATTATTATCAAAAAACAGATGGAATAGAAATCGATTTTGTGATTCGCTATAAAGGAAAGTGCGTACCTGTTGAGTGCAAGGCTCGGACAGGTAATGCAAAGTCTATGTCCACACTGCTGAAACACCCCGAGAAGTATCATGTGTATGATGCCCTGAAATTAGGTGATTATAATGTTGGGAGAAATGGTGCATTGTTGACCTTGCCGTTCTATATGGGATTCCTTTTGACGGAGTTGTAGCTGCTTTTTATTGTGTAGATTCCTCCGTTTCTAGGCTTTCGAATATTTTGCGTAAATACGCATTTTATTCGAATGAACCTCTCTTTACTGCTGTAAAATAATTGCAATTACAACAAAGTCGCCCGAAAAAGTGTGTGGTTGTTGCATCAGTACCTCATCCCCATCCGCACCTCCATTACTCGTGCGTTAGGCTTGAAATTCTTCTTCCTTCCATCCATAGTATTGAATTAAATTGCCGATAGTGTCGCCTAATGTGAAGAATCCGGCAGAATACTTTGTGATGAGAAAGGGTTGTTTCTCTTCTGTTTCGATAATGGGTGCGCTGCCTTCCTCATTCGGAGCAGGAACGTATTTAATAGAATCGGATTGAGATAGTGAGTCTACTCTTTGTGTGTTATTTTCTACCGTTTCATCGGGTATAATGTTATCGTGTTGAGGCTGTGTGCCGGTGGTGCATGAGGAGGCGATTTGAATTAAGGTGATAATGGCAAAGAGGAGTGGCGATTTGCCATACCTGCGGATGTTGGACATCACCTTTACATGTTCGTTCCGACATCGCTCAATGAGTTGGTTGAGACAAAAAAATCTATCAATTCTATTCATGCTTTTGAATGTTTTGCGTAAATACGCATTTTGTTCGAATGGATATTTTGCGGAACATGAAAATGTGGGTTCACAACAATTATAGTTCCTTGATTTCTTCAATTGTCAGTCCTGTAATCTCAGCAATATCGTTTGCATTGAACCCTTTGAACTTCATCTTGCGAGCATTCTCTATATTTGTCTTACGTTCAACATCTTCTGTGTCTTCGAAATCATCGGGTGCAGATTGCCATTCGTCCCAATTGGTCTCGGCAAGATAGCGTTTCATCTGCTGACGTAGGGGTTGCATGTCATTGATAGCAGTGTCGAACAGTGTTTCAGATACAATATTGGCATAGTCATGCACCAAAACGTGACGCATGCCCTGTACAATTTTCCATGGTGTCTCGGGGTGAGCCTTCTTGAACGCTTTAGTCAGCATGTAGGCTGCTTCACCCACGATTTCAACGTTTTTTATCACCGAATAGTAGGTGCGCTTGTCTGCTATAAACTGTTCCAGTGTATATCCCTCGACAAGTGTCGACACATTATTGGAATATTCAATAATATCCTCTATACGTCCTTTATCCCTAGCTTTTTCTCTCATAAATCAGTATCTTGTCACGATTAGCAGTTTCTGCGGCATATGGACGAAGGGAGCCTTCCTCCACCAAATCGACATCACGTCCTAATAATTCTTGCAAGTCCATCAACATCCCACCATGAGTAAAGAGTGTGAAAGGTTTGCCCGAACGGTCAGGGACAAAAAGAATATCCACATCACTCTTCGGAGTCTCTTCGCCACGGGCAAAAGAACCGAAAAGCCATGCTTTCAGGACGGGTTGCGTCTTGAAATAGTCGGCTATCACTTGTTGCATTGCTTGGGTACTCATATTCGCATAGTTTAAAATTGGCTACAATAATACAAAAAAAATGGAACAAACGGTGTAATGTTGGGTGAAATAAATTAAGCTGGGTCCTATAAATTTCAGCTAAAATAATCAGTTTGCTATCCATGTACAATCGATGAAAATGGACAAAATGTGAACTTCACAACTTGTACATGCTCTTTTCCTGTTTTGTCCGTTCTACCCCTCAAACCTCCTCTATCTTTGCTTCGTCAACAGGAACAAAAGAAATCCTAAGACAGAAAAAAGATTATTCATTAAAAATAAAGCGTATGAAAAAGATATTATTTACAATCGCATTTATGACGATTATTTTTATGGCTAATGCGTTGGAAACACGCTACTTCTCTGTAAATTTCAACAAAATGGAGTTGAATCAGAACGGAGAGGTCTATGAGTTGGTGGAGGTTAGCAACAAGGAGCTGGTGCGCGGTCGGGTGGTTACCTATTACTGCATTGACAAAAACTTACGCGCTATCGCTTTCAGATTGTTGGTTTCTGATAAAGGAAAATTTCTGAGATACAGGAGGTATTGTTTGGGGTGATGTAGGTTGATTATCGGGATTGAATTTATGTTATAAGTCGCTTCGCGAGAAATCATACAAATCTGTTCAAATCTCACAAATCTTTTTATTGCAACTCGTGTTTGATGGGTTTGTAAAGATTTGAAGGATTTCTGTCCGCAGGACACTCTATATTTTTTTCTTGTTTGTATGGATGGTAATTAAAAAAATGCAATATATTTGTATATTATTAACCAACCGACAAGAATATGAAAAAAATAGTGTTCTCTTTCCTAACTTCCGTAGTGATTGCTTTGAATAGTGTGGCTGCTGATTGGACCTCCGTCGCAATCAGTTCGCAAGTGACTCATGTGCAGCCGATGACTGGTTTGGTCTTGTGGCCCGAAGAGGCGTCTGATCATTTCAATAAATATGGGGAGGCTCACGCTTTGGAGTTCTCTTATGTGGCACCATGCAAAGTGGTGAAAGATGGTGTGGTGGATGGTCCGATAACATACGATTGGAGTTACTTGGAAGACATCTTGAACGATATCAAGAGTCGTAATCATCAGGCGGTAATCCGTTTCTTCTACGAATACCCAGGTGTGCCGATGGTGGATAATAATCCGGGTACGACAGGTGTCCCTGAATACATAAAGAAATTGTCTGACTATAAAGAGAGTCACAAAGAGGTGAAAGATGATGGCCTGACTTACTATGCAAATTGGGAATATGGCGAACTCCAACGCTTCAACATGGTGTTTTTCGCTGATTTTGCTGAACGATATGATAACGATCCTCGCATTGCCTTTGTAGAGGTGGGCTTTGGTCACTGGGCTGAGTATCACATATACGATGAAAATGGTGTGAATATCGGTGATGATGGAAACTTCCCAACCAAGAGATATCAAAAAGAGTTTTTCCTGCACCTTTCTTCGGTGATGAAGAATATCCCATGGGCGATTAGTATCGATGCGGCTGATGATGAATATACAGACTTTGCTGATGATAGAGAGCTTCGGAAGTTGAAGTTTGGTTTGTTTGATGATTCTTTTATGCATGAGGAACATGAAAAGAGTTCGAAGGATGGGTATAACGAAGAATGCTGGGAAATAATGGGTACAGACCGTTGGAAAACAGGCGTTTGCGGAGGTGAGATTAGCTATTATGACGATTCCGATCAGAAGAATTTCACCAAAGAGAGTGGTATGTATGGACTGACCTGGAAGGATCAGTCGAAAAAATACCATATCACCTTTATGATAGCCAATGATAATCCATCGTTGAATAGCTATAAAAATGCAGATCGATTTAAGGAGTGCAGCATGATGACGGGTTATCATTTTGTGGTGACGAAATGTGTGACGGATGGTACTCAAACGAAAATCACAGTAAAAAACACAGGTGTGGCCCCTCTCTACAAGGATGCCTACTTTGCCATTGGTTCAACTCGATCGGAACAATCATTGAAAGGATTGTTGCCCGATGCCTCTATGGAGGTGACCATCGATGCCCCATTGGAATATAGCAATAGCGGACGTGCACTTTCAAATCCTGTGATTGAAAGTGACTTTATCCTTGACACGCAGACGATTGAATACGATTGCAATATTGAAACGTCCGACCTTCAAGATGTTCAGCAATCCGACATCGAGGAAGGACAACGATACAATCTATTGGGAGAGAAGGTCTCCGAAGAGTATCAAGGATGGGTGATTATGAATGGAAAGAAGGTGTTGAATAAGACGAAGTGATACTATAAAACTCGCCTTATACAACGCCATTAGCATAGATCTTTAGGAAGATCTGTTCCAAATCTGCAGGGTCTGCTTCCAACTCCAATTTCGCCAATCCTGTTTTCATATATTCGATGAAAGCGGCTTTTTCTTGTGGCGTGTATTGGTCTTGGTAGCGATTCTCGTGGTTGAGGATGTCCCATGCAATGTAGTTGGTTTTGTATACCTTGTGTTGACTTCTGATGCGGTTGTCAATTATCCTACCCAATTCCGTGTATTTGTCGTTTTTCTCTTTTTGATTGCAGAATTCGAGCTCTTCTCTCGTGATAGGAGGAGTGACTGCGATATGCACCTTTCCTTTGTATTGCTTTATGCCTGTCAGGATGCTGTTTAGATCCTCGTTCTCGCCTTTCACGTATTTTTGAAGTTGTGAAATATATAATTCAGCCGTTTTGAGGAAGTCGCATGGCTCATACTCGTAAGAGATGGAGATAGGAGTGATGCTTAACTCATCCAGATTGTCTACAAATGGTTGGTCGCTACTTAACGCAAACATTTTCAAAACGCCCAATTCTGTTTTGTCATTACCATCTTTAGTTCGTCCGTTGCGTTGGGCGATCCAAACGGATTCGTCCTCATCTTTGATGACATGTCGCATATAGGCGGAGACTTCCAACGATTGCTTGTAGAAATCGCGTATGTTACCACCTCTCATGATGCGAAACATCTTGTTCAACTTTCCGATGTTGATGACAAGGTTTCCTTTCATCAGATTGCTTCCGAAAGTAATCTGACAGGTGTCGATGCCATTCTCTGCTAACAATACGTCTAAAATAGCTGCATCCAGCACGATGTCTCGATGATTGGCAATGAATATGTGACGCTGTTTGTTGTCGATATTGTCAAACCCATCAAAAGTGACGCCGTCGGTGGTTTTCTCCATAACGCAGCGGATGGCTTTGTGCATGACAATCTCCTGAAAATCATCGATGGTTTTGATGGCGGATAAACTCTGTTTGATGAGTTCCATATCGGCTCCCGGCTGGATATAGTTCACCACCATGGGAAATAGATTGTCGTGTAGGATTGACCGAATTGCTTCGGGAACCTCGGCGTTTTTATATGGGCGTATTTGCTCAAAATTAAATGTGTTTTCCATACTTGAATCGTTGTTTTTATGTGTTCTTAATTTGCTTTTCTACTATCTATGAATTTTGTGGGTTTACGTTTTATCTCAGGCAAAACAATCTTCTGAATCTCATCGATTGGCTTGAATTTCACGTCGGGTGCCACACGTAACTTTGCACGGAAGCGATCTTTCAAATCTTTGATGAGCTCTTCATTAGGATTCTTAACACCGATATAGGTGGTGAGATGGTCCATACCAATCTCGTTGGAGGTTACCTCCACGTAATAGTTCTCCACGTAATCTGCATTATCCAACACATCGAACACGGATGCAGGATACAATGTTGTTCCTTTGAATTTGATCATCTGTTTCTTTCTGCCGACGATAGGACTGATACGCATGGAGGTACGTCCGCAACTACACTTCTCGTAATGGAAGCAAGCCACATCGCCCGTCTTGAATCTGAGCAGTGGCATTCCCTCCACGCCCAATGTGGTGATGGTCAATTCTCCGATCTCTCCTTCTGCTACAGGATTGCCGTTTTCATCGATTAATTCGCAGATAATTAACTCTGGATGATGGTGTCCTCCCTTGCCTGCTGAGCATTCGCAGAACGAGGTGCTCATCTCTGTTGAGGCATAGGTGGAGTATAAATCAATGTCCCATTTCTCTTTGATTTTAGAGCCTAAAAGATTGAGCGAGAAATCTTCATTACGCAGGTTCTCACCAATACAAACAGCCTTCTTGATACTTGAACTACGATAATCGATACCATGTTCCTCTGCATAACGGATGATGCGAAGAATAAAAGATGGCACACAGATGATGGCATCTGGTTTCATGCGACGGATAGTATCCCACTGCAATTCGGGGATTCCGTTACCCACACGAATCAGTCCGCCGCCCATCATGCGTATACCCAAGCAATAGGCATAACCTGCCATGAAACGCTTGTCGATGGTGGTCATCAATTGATACACCTCACCAGGATGTCCGCCTGCACCAACAAATGAAATGGCCTCGTTGTAGGCTAAACGCTGGAGGTCCTTTTCCGTCATGGCAAACGTTGTAGGATCGCTAAGCGTGCCAGAAGTCGTTATGTAATCACGGATTTCAGAGGGTTCTACACAGAAAAAATCTTTGTTGTGCATTTGTAAATCCTCTTTTGTCGTGAAAGGTATATTACGTAGGTCTTCGAGTGTCTTAACCTTCTCAATATCAATGCGATTGTCGGCAAACATCTTTTTGTAAAAAGGTGATTTGGCATTTAGATATGCCAAAGCTTCACGCATTTTCTCCTCCTGAAATCTCTTGATGACTTCTCTTGGCTCAAATTCAATGGCTGGTTCAAACTTATTCATGGTGTATAGTATCTAATAGTTCAGTAAATTATTCTGTTTTAACCACTTCTCTAATATGACTCCCCAATTGTGGGTTTCCTCACTCCTTGTTCGTATCATGCCAAAACCATGGCCGCCCTTATTCATCAGATGATACTCGCATGAGATTCCTTTCTCCATCAATGCTTTGTAGAGCACTTCGCTGTTGCGGTAGTCTACCACATCGTCATCTTTGCATGCCAATAGGAATACAGGTGGCATGTCGGTAGGAATCTGTTTCTCCATCGAGAAGTGTTCCTTGTCCTTTTCCGTGTATTTCTTTGTGAGCAAATCCACTCTCGACTTGTGGTGCACTATGCTATCCTGCATCGATACAACGGGATATATGGGACATACAAATGCGGGACGTAATAAGTCATCCGCCACATTGATTCCTCTTTTCTTGAGATAATTGTCTTTGTAAAAAGCACCTCCCATGGTCACTAAGTGTCCACCTGCTGAAAATCCAATGGCTCCGATTGTCTCGATTCCCCATTTCTCAGCATTTTCATGAATAAGCTGCATAGCTCGCTGAAAATCCTCTATCATTGCGGGATGATGGTTTCCTCGCATGGATACGCGATAACGTAGCACAACTGCGGTAACCCCCCATTGGTTGAAGTACTCTGCCACCTCTTCTCCTTCATTGATGAGCCCAAGGTGATGATAACTTCCTCCCGGACAAATCAATATGCAAGTCTTACTCTTTCCTTGCTCTTGAGATGGATGAAACACTCGCAACTCCGGACGAACCTCTTTGCGGTCCTTCGGATTGTCCCATAACTTAATCACTTCATAATTCTGTGCGGCAAATGTTGTTGCTCCAAGTAATGAAAAAAAAATCGTTAATGTGAATATCAGTCTTTGCATTCTATCTATATTTAGCTTTGCAAAGATAATAAATTTATTTAATTGGAAACTGTTATTTTTCTAACGGATTTTCTATTCATTCCTTAAACAAAGCTAAATTACACACACCAATACCAATAGACGCGGCACGCCAGGTCTATACGGTGGATACCCCCAAACGAATGAAATGATCATTTGCTCATTGTATGCCTAGGATGTAAACAGACGCGGCACGCCACGTCTCTACGGGAGATTCGTTAGATTCTCCTTATGGCAATATAATCTTTGTCGCCTCGTAAAACTCTTTTCCTTGGATGACAATGATTGCAGCTCCACTTGGAATGTCAATCTCTAGTTGGATGTTGTCTCGATTGTTCTCTTCTGCCTTTTTCAAACACCGTCCCTCCATAGTGTAGACGCTAATGTTCAACTGCTCATCACTTATGAAATGTTCACTTGGGGTGATGTTCAATACCTGATTCTGATAGAAGATGATGGATGAATGGGCAGTTTTGTTTCCTTCATCCTTCAAATGTGAGGTGGGGTCTTCTCCCTCCTCTAGGATTCTCCAATAGGCAGCATCGCCTGATGGGAATGAGTTTTGAATCACATCTCCCTTGGCGGTCTGTACGTATAGATTGCTGTGCGCAAATTTTAGGGTTATTACCTTCTCTGTAAATTGATCTTGCCCCTCCAGATAGAGTTGCTGGTGACTCTTTCCGTTCCACTCCCAGAGTCCTACACTCCTGCCGGCTTCTGCTGATTCATTGGGTATCTCTAAAACGTTATCGCCAAAATTAATGCGGTAGGTGCCACTTCCCAAACTGGTGATGGTGGCTAAGGATGCTTTGTCGTTGCAATCGCCAAGTACGATGTCGTTGCCTGATGCTTGCATGCACTGCTTCTGATCGATCGAATAGAGCCGTATGGTTTCTTTCGTGAGTGTCGATTGCTTGGGTTGCCATACTCTCACCCAGTCGCATTCCAAATAGGCTGGATTACTGCTGGTCACTTCAATGGGATTGCCATTGCTGGTGGCCCATCCTCCGATGGCGAGGTTGATGATGATGTATTGCGCACTAAGCTGTCCTACCTCCGATGGCCTATTGTAACTGGCTACTAACTTATCGTCGAAATAAAAACTTAGGTTCCCTTCACTCCATGCTACTCCATAGTTGTGGAAGTCTGCCGACTTATCCGGCCCTTTTTGTACTCCGCCGAAGGAGGCTTCATGATCCCATGCCGAACCATGACTGGCATACCAGTCGGTATTGGTGTAATGGAGATAGTAATGGTGGTCTGTACGTGCGTGAGGCACTTCAAAGATGTCGATTTCGGGTGGCCATCCATCTTGTAATGTCCAAAAGGCAGGCCATGTGCCTAACTGCTTGGGCATCTTGAAACGACCCTCTATGTAGCCATATTTCACCTTGAATTTGTTCTGCGTGTCGATGGCACCTGATGTATAGTCGAGTGAATAGGTGTTGCCTCCGTTGGAACAGGTAGCTGGCGCACTGGGATGCCTCTTTGCTTCCCCTTTTATTCTTAACAGACCATTCTCGACAAATACGTTCTCTTCCACGCAATAGGCTTGGTGGTTGTGCGTGTGTCCCCAGTTGTAGGTCGGATTCCATTTGTTCTTGTCTAATGAGTTGCCTTCAAATTCATCGCTGAACACCAACTCCCATCCATCGTAGTTGGATGGTGGATTGGCCACTAATAAGGTGGGGAGGCCGACTATGCATGTTGCGATAAGTGCTTTAATGTTTTTCATGTTCAATATTTTACGGTAAAAGAGTATTATGATCGGTGCGAAAATACACAATAGTTCCGACTTGACAAAATCCTCGTTATTTCCGACGTCCGTTCTTCTTCTTTGTTCCCTTTTTGGAGGATTTTCGCTCACTTCCTTTCTTATTCTTCGAGGTTGAAGAATTGGAAATGGAAACATTTATTTTCGGCTCTTTCGTCTCTTTTCTTTCACTCTTTTCTTCTTTTCCTTTTGGAGCGACAGGTGCTTTGGCCTTGCTTTCCAAAGGTTTCTGCTCCTTCTTTGGTGTTGATGGCGCGTCTTCTACTTTGTAGATTAGGTTTTGTGGTACGGAGGTGCAATGTTGAGCAATGGAAATTTTATCTTTATCCTTGTCAATCGCAGTGATCGTCAGTTCTTTCTTGACGAGCGCTGCAATCAGTGCCCACTCGCCCTGTCCGCAATCCTTGATGGTGTATTCTCCTGTTTCTGGTAGGGAGTTGACCCATTCGTTGAGACCTTCTTTGCGTAGGTTCTTTTTCGCCTCTGATGCGATCTCACGTCCTTTGTAGATATAGTTATGATAAACCAAATCCTTGAAATAGTCTGGTGTCTCCACCTCTTTTGCGAATTTAGCATACTCTGCTTCGTAGTAGTGGCGGACAAGCTGGGTGGTGCGTTTCACTTCGAGCACTCCTCGCATGTCATTATCAGGTGTGATGGCAGGGAGCACCTTCACATCCACTCTACCTTTTCTAAGTAAAAACTCGCTTTTGGGGAATACATGTCCGATTCCGTGGATGAGAATAGGAACCACATCTATTCTAAATTTATCTGCCAGATGGAAGGCTCCTTGGTGGAAACGTAGGATGGAGCAGTCTTCCGACCTTGTTCCTTCTGGGAAGATTAAAATGGAGTATCCTCTGTCGATAACAGATTTCAGCTTGTCCATGGCTTTTTCTATGCCGTCGCTGACAGGGTAGAAGTCGGCATAACGGATGATTCGTCCGTAGAATGGACAGTTCCACACCCAGTTGTTGGTTAAACAGATGATTTTAGGGTGCAACATCAACGTGTACATCAAATCCAAATGCGATTGGTGGTTGCTGATTAGGATGGATGGCTTGTTGAAGTCATGATTCTCAAGACCTGTCACATGATGTTCGATGTTAGGTATCAGTTTGGCAAGTCTTCGGAATGTGTTGCATAGTAGTTTGTGGTAGGTCAGTTTGTGAGATTCACTTTTACCTCCGATGGTCAGTAGGAAGAATCCAATGATGGAGAGCAGTATACTTCCAAATAAGAATACGGTGAAACTGACAATGGTGGAACCTATGTTTCTTAACGTGATAGGCATCAGTCTGTTCTTTCCCTTGATGGTTGTCAGCCATTTATACAAGAGAGGAGGGAAGAGGTAGGTCATCAGGATGACGGAGCTCATTCCGACGATGGTGACTTCAGCCAGCGACTTCATAGCAGGATGTTTGGCAACAATCAAGGCACCAATACCGATGAACATAATGCAAGCTGATAACATCACTGAGTTCTTATAAGAGGCCAGCACTTTCTTCTTATGCGTGTATTCGTACATCAATCCTTCTGTGACGAATATGGTGTAGTCGTCGCCCTGTCCGAATATGAAGGTGGCAAGGATGATATTGACGATGTTGAACCTGATGTCGAGGAGGTTCATGATACCTAAAATCCAGAACCATCCAATGGTGAGAGGGATAAAGGCGAGAAGGCTCAACTCCAGTCTGCCAAATGATATAGTAAGGAATAAAAATACGATGAAAGCGCATATAAATAGCACGTTGTTGAAGTCGTTGGAGAGACTTTCAATCATCTTCTGGAAGAATGATTGGTTGTCGAACGTGTATATGTTGGCATCGATGTTATTGAGAGTCTTTTCGACAGATGTTGTATTCGTTTCGTTTGTTTCAAGTATCGTGTATACCAAAGCCTTCTCGGCATCTTCATAGATATAGAGGTCGGTGAGAGCTCTTTGTATAGGTTTGAAATGTTGATTGTCTGCGACGTATAGGGTGTCTTCGATTTTGGTTATAAAGGAGTTGAAGAAGGATTTTTCAAAGCCTACTTCCGTACCGATTTCAACCAGATCGTCTATGAAGAAATCTTTGTAGTTGTTCCAATAGTTATTCCATCGCTCCACCCGAATTTTTTGTTCTGAAAGAGAAGGGGCAAATAGACTGATGCCAGACTCGCGAATGATTCTTCCCTTTTGTTTGAGTGAATCGAGAGTTGGACGAAGGACTTCGTATTTTTCAAGAGCTTCGTCTCTTGTTTTTCCTTCACAGACACAGTAGGTTTTGTGATTGCTGCTCTCCGTCTCTTGGATAAGTTTGTCCAACCATTCTTTCTGCTCCGGTTTCATATAGTTGATCTTATGAAGGTCCGTCTCAAATTGAGTCTGTGTACTGAAATAGATGAGTGGAATGGTTAGCAGTATGACGGGGATGATGATCCATTTCTTCTCTTCGATGGGGTGGTTGACAATTTTGCCAAACAGTAGTTTTTTGCTGGTGTTGTGTTTGAACAGACTTTTTTTGCAGAGATGAGGTAGGAAGATCAGAACGAATAGGATGGTTCCGACCAAAAGCAGAGAGGCGAACAATCCCATGTCTCTCATCGCGTTGGAGTTGATGAAGACGAGACTTAGGAAGGCTCCCACCGTTGTGATGTTGCCAGTGATAAGCGGACTAGCCATCTCTTTGATGCATTCTTCTCGTGTATGACCCTCTTTCAGATGCGCCAGGAAGTGAAGTGGATAGTTGATGGCTATACCAACAAGAATAGACCCAATTCCGATGGAGATGAACGAAACGGAATCCTTGAATAGGGCAAGGAATCCGATGGCGAACAGCGCGCCAAAGAGAATTGAGAAGAGGATGAGCCCAATAGCTCGGATATCTTTGTAGAATAGAAGCAGGAGTAGGGTGATTAGTGCTAATGCGATGGTAGAGGAGAGAATCGTGTCTTCTTTGATTTGATTAGCGTTTTCGAGTGAGATGACAGATGCTCCTATATGGTTGATCTCATAGGCACTATGATGTTTCTTGCTGACGGTTGCTTGTGCCGATTCGATGGCATTGACCCATGTGCGGTTGAGGCTTGTCTCACTAGAGGGAGTTGCCGATTTTAGAGTGATGAGTAACTCGTTCTCTGCTTTGTTGAAGATGTATCCTTTGTATTGTTTGAACTGATTCTCCTGATAGGTGGCATTCAGTTTCTTTAATATTCGGTTGGAGATGTGAACGGGATCGTTCAACATGATGTTGTGAAGGAATCCACCAGCTGGGCTGAAGAGGAGGTCGCGATTCCAGATCAGCTCATTGCGCATTTTTGATTCGTCAATTAGGATGGAATCGAGTCGGCGATAATCTTCCTCATCCATGAAGTAAGGTAAGTTTTGAACGATGAAATCGGTCATTTCTTCCATTTCAGTGTCTGATACGCGATAGAAAATATCGTTGGTGAGATGAGCGGTGTCTTGTCGACCTAATTCTTCAATAAACTCATTGGCTATCGATATCAAAGAGTCTCGGAACCCTTCTGTTGTGTCTCGTGCCGAGATGAAAACAAGTATGTTGTTGCTTGTATTGACGTGTTGATAGGCATCTGCTATTCGTTTCTGCTCTTTCCCTTTGGAGAGGAAATCACTGATATCTTCGGAAAAATGAAGGAAATAAAGAGATCCTGAAAGCAAAAGGATGACAGAGGCGAGGATGATTCTCAGCAATGCCGGTTTTTGCTCGAAGAAGTGATAGATATGTAGCAGTTTCTGTTTCATCCTACGAGAGCTTTAAGTTTTCGATAAATGAATCGGATGATCATCGATGGGTATCCATATACAATGGCGAGTATGCACAGAACAGTGTTGAGAACGCTGATTCTGAAAAAATCTTTTCCAGGACGGAAGTGAGAGACTCGCTCTTCCTTAGGCGGATAGTATACGTGAATTGGAATGCTGACAATGGGTAGCAGACGCCATGCACTACGGACAAGCAGTTCCAGTTCCGCCTCATATCGTTTGTTGAATGGTGTCATGTAGTGATTGGCAGCCAATGGGTAGAGTCGGTAGCCCGTTTGAGTGTCGGGTAGCCGATGGGCGGTTTGAAGGGTAAACCAGAAGTTGGAGAAACGATTCGCAAAGGTGTTCTGGTTAGGCATGTTGGGATGATCGAAAGAGCGACTTCCGATGATGAATGCATCGGGGTGACTCTTGTGTGCCTCCACGAATAGAGGTAGGTCGCTCAGTTTGTGCTGACCATCCGAGTCGATGGTGATGACATGTGTCAATTCAAGTGATTTTGCCAATAGGAAACCCTCTTTCAAGGCATTTCCCTTTCCTTTGTTTTGTTCGTATGAAACAGTATGTATTTGCCCCTTCCATCGGGATAATATACTCTTTGTTTGATCGGTCGAGCCATCATCTACCACCAACACGTCGGCACAATATGTACACGCTTCGCCTATCACCTCTTCAAGGGTGCGGTCGTTGTTGAAAGTCGGTATTAACAGGCCGATTTTCTGGTTGTGTAGATATGTTTTAACCTCTTCCTTAGTCATTGCTTCTCACTTCAAAAATTAAATCGCCTTTGGCATGAACAAATTCATCACTTTTGATAACGGTTTTAACTCTTATCTGACGATTTTCCTCATTGCTTATGTTGATGGATAAATGGAGTACTTTTATTTCATCGGGGAGTATTGGATGAATGAATTTCATACTATTCACCTTTCTGAGTCTGTAGTTCTCTTTTCTTTCCAATTCGACCGCTGTGCGTATGATCATCGTACTGCACGAACCTGGTAGGATAGGGAAGTCAGGAAAGTGAGTTTCGAAGAGCGGGTGCTCTTTGTTCAGAAGAACATCGTACATCGAGTCTTCCACCTTTTGTAGTTGAAAAAAACTTTTCTGTTTCATTCCTTATTTGATAATGAAAAATGCACCGACTAAAATAAAAACAACACCGATCCATCGGGTATATGGGATGGTTTCTTGAAGAAAAATCATCCCTAATATCATTCCGAATACATAGCTGAGGCACGTGAGTGGATAGGCTGCGGACAAGGGATAATGTCTAAGAATATACATCCATAATACCGTAGCGCTTCCTAATGTTATGCCTGTGAGTAGAAACCACCAATTGGTGAGTTGGGCAATGAAGTAGTTGATCGACCACGAGAAGGCCCCTGCCTTGACAAGTGCTTGCTTCAGACATAACTGTCCGCTGGCAAGGCAAAGTGATTGCAGGATGGATAAAAGTAGTAGTTTCAACATGACTTCAAAAGCGTTATGGAATAATCCAGTTGTTTGAAATGATTCAGCACTAAGATGGTTTGTGGATTCTCCAATGCTTCGTTGTCCATTGTGATGTGTGCTGGTACACGCTTTTCCTTTAGACAAGTGGCGGCCACATAGATTCCAAGTCCTGACATGGTGAAGGACTCACCAAATAGGTGCTTGTAGATTATTTGTTTTGCGTCTGGCGTTAGCAATTGTGCCAGTCGACGGTATTCTGCATCATTCTCCTTGTCTCCGTTGTTGCCTATGACGATGGCATCAATCCGATTGATGTTGAATGCGTGACATAGTTTTTCAACGCATGTTTTGAGTTGTTCATCGGATGGACGATAGAACAGTTGTGTATCGCATAGCTCGCACAATGGTTGCTCGGATGGTTGCGTCGTCAGGAGCAGGCTTACACTGTTCTCGCCGGCAAATGTTCCGGGGGATGTTGCATTGCGTACATCCTCGATGGTGACGTTTCTGTCTTTCCAAAAACCTATATGGTCGAATAATTGGAAGTATTTCTCCGTCATCTCATCCACCCCGTTGACAAGGGCGGTTTTGTATTCGTTGAGTTGAAATTTCACCACAGCGTTCATCAAGGCACTATCGAAAGAGGTGCCTCTGTGTGCGTAGGTGATGTTGTAACCATGGCATTTGAAGGCGATGGCTACTTGTGAGCCTAATGTGTTGTGTGTTGATTGCATGAAATTAGAAGGTGAAAGACCTTCTTCGCCTTCCAACATGGCTAATAGGAAGTTTTCCGTGTTTTCAATACTACCCAATCCTGTACCAGTCAGTATGCCATCTAGGTTGCTTCTTTTCTCTTCTGACACGCATGCAGAAGCCGATGAAAGGGTGCATTTTAATGCAGTCCCCATTCTTCTTGAAATGGCAGCTGAGATATATTGTTTGAAGTCTGGACGCACGAATTTACATAAGCGGTCGGTTGGCATCGACGGATTGGAGAACCATTCGTTGCAGAGTGGTTGTTGAATGGAAATCTGGGCGGCTTTGTCTATGTAAATACTCATGATGGTTGGTATTTAGAGAATATACAGGATGAGTCGTTGCCTCCGAATCCGAAGGAGTTGGTCATCACATGATTCAGCGTTCTGTGAAGTGTTTTTTGGACGGGGATCAGTCCAGTTGCCTCGATGGGTTCGGAGAATCCAAGGTTGGCAGGGATGAATCCGTATTGGAGTGCCAGAATGGAGATCACCGATTCGACGGCGCCTGCGGCACTTGTCGTATGTCCGGTGAAGGCTTTTGTGGAGGAGAAAGGAGGAATGTTTTCTCCGAAAACACGTTTGAGAGCAATGCTTTCATGGAGATCGTTGTCGGAAGTTCCCGTTCCATGTGCATTGATATAGTCGATCTCATTGGTTTTCAAATGTGCGTTAAGCAGTGCGTTGGTCATAGCTCTGTAAGCCCCTTCGCTTGTTTCCGACGTAGCTGTCTGATGAAAAGCGTCGCAGGTGTTGGCATATCCGCTTAGTTCGCAGATGATGTTGGCGCCACGTGCTTTTGCCACCGATTCTCTCTCAATGACAATGTAGCCGGCGCCCTCGCCAAGGTTAAGTCCTTGGTTGCTCTTCTCGAAAGGGCGACAAGGCTGGTGCTCCAAAATCATCAGGGAGTTGAATCCGTTCAGGTGAAACTTGCTGAGCGACTCCGTTCCTCCGACGATGGCAGCGTCCACTCGACCTGTTTTGATAAGGTCGGCCCCCAAAATCACTGAATTGGCAGCGGATGAACAGGCGGTCGAGATTGTTGTCATGAGGTCGAAATGACCAAACAGATGACTGACCAGTTCGGTGCCTGCGCCACAATCATGGGCTGATATGTATTCTGTATGTTTGCCTTCGAAAAAGTCGTAGTAGTATTTCTCGCTTTTCTCCATTCCTCCAACGGTGGTGCCGTTGATAAAGGCAGTCGAGATTTGATCGGTTAGTCGCGAGGTGCTGATTGCCTCTTTCATGGCCATCATCGCCAATAATGGGGTGCGGGTGATGATCTGGTCGGAGGCAATTCCTAATGCTTTTTTCAACTCATCATCACTCTCTTTCACTTCGCCACAAGGGATGTCTGTGTGGCACGTATTTAAATGAGCAACTCTGCCAATGGATTTTTCCTCCTTTAGCAGAGCTTCTCTTGTTTTTTCCACACCGGCACCTATACTGGAAATGATTCCGTAGCCGGTAACTACAATCTTCTCCGTCATCAAACTTATTTTGTCCTGTTTTTGGAAATATAGTCAGCCATTACTTGAATGGATTTGAAAATATCTTTTCCTTCATTGGCATTCTTAAGTTTTATGCCGTAATTACGTTCCATCAACACGATCAGTTCTAGTGCGTCAATGGAATCCAACCCCAAACCTTCCCCAAATAGAGGTGCGTTAGCATCGATGTCGTCTGGCGTTACGTCTTCCAAGTTAAGTGCTTGGATAACTTTTTCTTTTAATTCTTGTACTAATGCGTCCATACACAATTCTACTATGTTTAATACTTTCGCAAATTTATAAAAAAAATTTTTTTATACCAATATTATTCCATGAACAAATGGTATTGGCGTTCTTTTCCCTGCTTACGTGGAACAATAAGACATCGCATTTTCCGTCAATGTACTCAACCCATCCGATCAGGAGGTTGTTGATGCCTTTCCCTTCGGATAGACCGATGAGCCCGTTTTCATACAGCAATTCTTCATCGAATTTCTCCATGATGTAGGAACAACTCTCACCCATGATTTTGTTGCGGATGGCAATCTCGCCCGTCACAATGTTGGATAGCGTATAGACGAATACGGCAGGACTTGGAAAGTAGTTGGAAGAGTCGGCTATCGTCTTCTGATAGTTCTGATCGTTGTCGAGTGATGAGGAACGATTGAACAGTAACACTGACCAGTCTCTTTTCTCTTCTGAAGGTTCCAAATTTGTCCCTTTCATGGCGAATTCTGACGCTAAAAAGCCTGCTTTGCAGAGATTGTCCATCTTGAAAAATTTAGGATATTGAATCCCTAAATGACGATAGATGTCAGTCAGCCACGCACTCTCTTTCTCGCGCGTGATGTTTGCCTTCTCCCCGTTCACCCAGACTTGGTCTGAAGTGATGCGAACTGCTGATTGTATGTATAATTCAGTCATTATTTTTTGAATGATATTTGAACTGTTTTGTAACCTAATGCGGTGAAGATGTTTTTGAACTCAGTTTTAGCGTTCTCCTCGGCTATGGCGATGTTCTCCTTTTGGAGGGCTGTCGCCTTCATCTTCTTTTTGGCGCTTTGCAACATCTTCTCTTTGACGGTGGCACTGATGGTGCCCGTTTCGTAAAAGGTGCGCGTCTGTGTGTCGTCGATGATCGACTTGTCTAACAACTCTATCTCGGGCAATGTGATAGTGGCCTTCTCCCCTTCACAGACAATCCAATTTTTATTGGCTTTCTTGGTGTTGATGCCCAACCTTGCCGTTCCTTTGTAGATCTTGACGGCTTGTGCAGACGATAGCTTCTTGTTGACGGTGGTGTCGACAAACTCTTCTATTTGAAGTGTCAGAAACTCCCATTCGGCAATCTCCTTAATGGAGGTGATACAGGTAGGGGTCTCGTCGATGGTCGCTTTTTTCTTCTCATTGCCTGAATCGCGAAGGAAGAAAAAGTAAATTAATCCTAAAATGACAAGTCCTACCCAAAACCATGGACTTCTCACCATCTCGTCGGTGACGAAATTTTTGTTGCGAGATTGTCTCTTTTTGGTTGTGCTCTTGTTTGTGAGTGCCATATCTGTTCGTATTAGTCTTCTATGATACTTAGTTGTTTGATGATTCCCTCAGAATGTTTGTTTTTCTCGATTTCATCGGAAAAAGTGACGGTTATATTCTCGGGAGAAAAACCTGCTGCGACTAAAATAGGCTGTAGCGTTTTGAATGCGTTGACTCGACTGCGATCAATGATGTCGCTGTTGGCCATGCTTGCTAAAATACTGGCTCTTCCTTGTCGGAGGAAATTCTCTTTCTCCTCGTTCGAGAATTTAGATCGATTCCATGAGAGATATTGTTTCTCATTCTTGTAATCAATCTTGGCAGATGAGAGTACAATCTGTGGGTTGGGGAGGGTGATGGTCACCTTTTTCCCCTCACTGTCCACATTTATGTTTTCTTTGGTGATCTGACTGAAATCGATGTAGGCCTGGATGGTGGCGTCGATAGGTATCACCAACTTGCGCTCTCCTGGAATAGGAATTGATATCTTCTCGAAAAAGAGGGATCCCTCAATGGCGGTCATATCCTCGTAGGTGAGAATCTTATGCACGTTGTATTGAGCCGTGTGAAGCTTGGAGCAATTGTTTATCATCGGCATGGCTACCTCAATAGGGCTCTTTTGAGCGTTTTTTGAACAACCTGTCAGAAGAACGCCGAGAAGAATGGTGGTGATGATGAGTAATGTTCTTTTCATTTTATTCCATATATGATGGCGGCATTGCTGCCTCCGAATCCAGAAATGATTTTCAAGAAACTGGTGCCGTTTCCTTTTCGTAGTTCCGTGTTGACGGTCATCTCTTTCACTACACCTTTGGTCTCATGTCCCAACGTTGGTAGAATTACTCCCTCCTTCAGTGCATGACATGAGATGACGCACTCGAGTACTCCCGCTGCACCTAACGTGTGACCGAGGAATCCTTTCAGACTATTGGTGTAGACCTCTTCCAATCCACTTCGACTGATTGCCCACGACTCCATATCATCGTTATAAGGAGTGGCGGTTCCATGTGCATTGATAAAGGATAACGATGCTTTCTCAGCCAATCCACTCGCATAGGTTGCTGTGATGGCGTTGAATAAGCCCTCGCCGGTACGAGATGGTCCAGAGATGTGGTTGGCGTCATTTCGGTTGCCTGTTCCTAAAATGGAGAGTGCTCCAGATGGAACAGAATCACCTTTTTGTAGGATAATGGTTGCTGCACCTTCACCGAGATTGAGTCCTTGACGATTCAAATCGAAAGGTTTGCATTGTTCTGGTGAGAGTGCTTTGAAGGATTGGAAGCCTGAGATGACGAATTTGCAGAGTATATCAGCTCCGACCACCACTGCATAGTTGTATCCTTTTGCCTCCATCATCTCTTTAGCATAGATCTGTGCCACCACGCCAGAGGTGCAGGCATTGCTGATCACCATGACTGGATTGGGGTTGCCGAAGTATGCACCTAATAGATCAGCAGAGACTCCCATGTTGATGCGATTTTTATCGAATCCATCGAGGTTTTCTAATAGTTGTATGTTTCCTTTGGTGGAAGATAATACGAAGAGAACCTCTTTGCTGCTTGGATCTATCTGCGTTTTTTCAAGTGCCTTGTGAGCAGATAAGATGGCAAGCTTTTCAAATCTGGTATAGCGAATGCCCTTGGAGGGTAGCTGTGCAAATTGAGACTCCACCTCATCCCAGTTCAGTAACGAACCGTAGAATGGTTCAGGAAGACCAAATGCATTATGATGAAGAGTCCCTTTTGTGAGACCCTTCTTCATGTTCTCGTAGTTCTCCTCGGAACTATAGCCAAGTGGAGAAATGATGTTGTCGCTGATTTTGTATATCATGATTTAACCAATCTTATCTGTTAATACTACTCTGATTTCTCCTTCTGCCATCACTTCTGTCTCCTTATCCGAATTAATGACTGTCGCTTTGTAGATGGAGAGATCTCCGTAATTTTCAATCTCCTCCACGGTTGTCGAGATGGATTCTCCCACTTTCGGATAGCGGTAAATCTCCATTTCTTTGATTTGTGCCACCATGCCTATGCGGATGTGTGGGTTTTTGCGAATATGGATCTCCACATACCCGATGTGGGCGGCACATGTCTGTGCGATGTTTTCCAAAATACCCGACTCTATGAAATACCCATCGTTCACTAAAACATTATCCTCTTTGATGGTAAGTTCTCCTCGACACTTGTTTCTATCAACGTCACTCATCTTTTCGATAAAGATGAATGGATGTTTCTGGGGAAGATAAGATTCTATTGGAAGTAGTTCCATATGCTATTTTCCTTATGCTTTTTTGCAGACAACCAAACTATGACCTTGACCTAATCCGTCGTGGATGGTGTCGATGGTTAATCCAGCTGCCTCTATGCAGCGAAACATATCGTATGAATAATACATTTTGCTATTTCCGTTGGCCATTGCAGTGAAATAGATACTTGTTAGTGCCAAACAGTAGGAAGCTGTCTCGAATCGTTGACGATCCCAGAATGTCTCCATGATGTATAATCTTGCGTTGGAGTCCATCGCTTTGCTAGCACGAGTGAGTATGCTGATCACCTCTTCTTCGCTGAAGCAATCCAGGAACTGACTCATCCACATCACATCAAAGCCTGTTGGAAATGCCACCTTTGGATCCAATAGGTTGACGCCCAATCCGTGAATACGATCTTTTCCTTTGACGTCTTTGGTCTTCTCTCTCATCAGTTCCAATTGTTGAGGTAGGTCCATGATTGTCACCTCCACATTGTCGTTGAAGTTGACACACTCTGTGGCAAAGCGACCGGTGTTTCCACCCACATCCAACAATTTCTTTCCTTTCCCTCCATCTTTGAATACGATTTCCATAGCTTGTTGGAATGAACAGTTGGAATAGAAGTGGTCGAATCCGAACCAGCTGTCTTGCACTTGAGGAGGAAGACTGGATAGACCTTCGTAGATGGTTGGCCAGTTTCCGAATACTTTTAATCCCGCAGGTTTTCCCTCTTTGATGGCCTCTTCCAAATGGAATAGACCCAAGTAGTTCACATCATGATTGAAATCGAGGTTTACTCTCGCAGCTTGATCATTCATCAAGAACCATCCTGCTTTTGAAATGATGAATTTATCATCCTTAACCAAGACGGTACCAATGGTGAGGGATGCCTCTAAAAGACATTGCGCACCATAATGAGATATATTACATTTTTGGGCAACTTCGTCGATGGTTAATCCATCTTTGCTGTCGTCCAACATTTGTAAAATACCAAATTTAATCATCAAGCGAGATACTTGGAAAACAATGGGTCCAAATGCGATCTCATGAGCCAAGCGTTGTGCTTCAAGGGCAGTTAGACTATCCTTTGAGTACTTTTCTTTCTGTGGAGATTCTAGTTTCATTTTTATATTTTCATTTTATTGTTTGTTGTCATCGTTCCAATAAGGGAAAAAGTTGAACCACTGAGTGGGATATTCAATCATTTTCCTTTCCATTATTTTTGCAAAGTCTTTAGCCATGGCTTCGGCACGTTGAATGGAGTTGGGGAGTTCGTTGTGAATATCAATGAAGTCTTCGTATACGGTGTAGCTATTATCTTTCTCTTTCATGATGAAGAGAGTGAAGATGGGTGCTCCCAGTTGAGCGGACAGTCTGAAGGGACCCTGAGGCAGCTGCGCTGTTCCGTTTAGGAGCGTGCAGGTGATGCTTTTAGAACTGCCGTAGATTCTATCGCAAGGGATGACCACCACTTCATTATTGTCGATAGCCTCTTTGATGGCAAAAAGGTGAGACATGTCCTCTTTGACGGGGATGAGGTTGACGTCCATTTCGCCGAAGGCATCGTTGCGTTTCTTCTGAAATTCAGCTCTTTCGCCACCGAAAATGATGGTGTTCAATCTTTTCCTGCCATGAGGAATGCTTAGTCCCGACAACTCCAGATTACCCATGTGCGCACTCGCAATGATGAATCCGGCATCTTTCCCTAACATCTCGCGGATGCAATTGCCTGGGAAATGCAACTTGAATTGGTCTTTGTTGCCAGCCATAAGGGCGAATTTATCGAGAACGATTTTTCCGAAGATAATATGGTTCTTGTAGGTACACCAAGTTGATTTCCAACGAGAATATTGGTGGCGATCTCTAAAATAGCGATAAATAGCGTTTCTCCCCTTAGCGGCGAAGATAAGGTAGAAAGGAATGACTAGGTAAAGTACAGGGTAGAGGTAACAAACATCCACCCGCTTCAGGAAACGAAGCAGGAATTGTTGTCCGAACTGACCACCGCCAGTTTTACCTTCCCATTTTTTCTCTTCTTCTTTCTCTTTCACGTATGCAACCGTTTCGTTTATGTTAATTTAAGGTGGGTTCTATAGACAATCACCTTATAATAATTCAGTGCCAGTTGTTGATTCGTCATCATCTTCCAGCAAATCCTTCATCTCTTTGAAAGCACGTTCTAAATGACACATCTCTTTGGATAAGAATGGATAGAATTCGCTCCATTGCTCTCGTCTGTGAATGTCCAGTCCGCCTTGAAACTTATAGATCCTTGACACCATGGTGCCACAAGGTTTCTCGTAGTTGAGTTCCCAGATGGCATCTCCAAAGTATTGGTCGAAAACGACTCTGTATTTTTCGAGGGTGGCCATTTTCTTCAACCGTTTGTCCTCGTTATGATCGTTGAATTCTAGAATGACATAAGCGCCCTCACGATTTGCATCGAACTTGAGTTCCACACCTTTGATTTTGGTGTTGTAAAGGATCCACTTCTTTTTTCTGTATTTGAAGCGGGGCAAGTTCTCGCAAAAGGAGTCAAAGCCATTCCAGAAGTCTCTTTTCAACTGTTTTACCTCTTCTTTGGAGTACATGTCTAAGTTTTTTTTCGCACAAAGGTAATTATTTTATTGATTAAAAGACGAGTTTTTGTGTTTATAAGATAAAATCTTTTACCTTTGTGGGGTAAAAATAAAAAAAGAATGGATAAAATTAGTTATGCTTTAGGTCTATCAATGGCCAACAATCTTAAGGCATCAGGCTTTGAGAATTTAAATATGGATGAGTTTATGAAGGCTGTATCAGAGGTATACAATCAACAGCCAACATCCATGACATCAGAAGAGGCAAAAAATCTTTTAAACAATTATTTTGCTGAGTTGCAACAGAAAGCTGATGAACAGAACAAGAAGAAGGGTGAAGCCTTTTTGAGTGAAAACAAGAAAAGAAGTGAGGTGATTACAACGGCGAGTGGTTTGCAATATGAGATTATCAAGCAAGGAAATGGAGCAAAACCATCGGAAACGGATACTGTACGTTGCCATTATGAAGGACGCTTGATAGAAGGTAGAGTATTTGATAGTTCATATCAGAGAAATCAACCAGCAGATTTCCCTGTTAATCAAGTGATATCAGGATGGGTAGAGGCCCTACAATTGATGCCAGTTGGCTCAAAATGGAGATTGTTTATTCCATCTGAACTTGCATATGGAGTTCATGGTGCAGGTGATGTGATTGGACCAAACGAGGCATTGATATTTGACGTTGAATTGCTAGAAATCGTTAAGTAACAAAATATATTCAATATGAAGAAAATAGGATTCTTATTATTGGCCACAGCCTTCTCAGTTTCTATGGTTGAGGCTAAACCATCAAAGTCGGCGAATCAGGCGAAACTGACCACTGCCAAGGATTCCGTTAGTTATGCAATGGGCATGGAATTTGCTAAGAGTGTTCGTGAGAACATTTCACATTTGCCAGGTGGACCATTCAATGAGACAATCTTGTTTGAGGCATTCTCTAAAGTCTTTACCAATGATACCACCGCGTTAGCTATCAAACAAGATCAAACAGGTGACCTCATTCAAAACTATTTGCGTGCTGCGCAAGAGATAGAGGTAGAAAAGGCAAAGGCGAAAGGCAAGTTGTTCTTGGAAGAGAATAAGAAGAATCCAAATGTGAAGGTGACTGCCAGCGGTCTTCAATATGAGGTAATTAAAGAGACAAAGGGTATCAAACCGACAGCCAATGACAAGGTGAAGGTGAACTACAAAGGAACCTTGGTGGATGGCACTGTATTCGATAGCTCTAAAGAACCAATTGTCTTTGAGTTGGGTAAGGTTATCCCAGGATGGACAGAGGGCTTGCAACTCATGTCGGTAGGATCTAAATATAAGTTCTACATACCTCAAGAATTAGGTTACGGAAGTCGCGGTGCAGGGTCTATCCCTCCTTATTCTGTATTGATTTTTGAAGTGGAATTGTTGGATGTCGCTAAGGCACAAATGCCAGCTCAAAATGGTGCGAAATTCCAATTCCCAGCTTATCAAAGAATTGAAAGATAATAAACGTAATAAATTAAAAACAAAAAAATGAAAAAATTGTTCATCGTAGCTACTGTGTTGGCTACTTCTCTTGGGGTGATTTCATGTACACCTGAAAAATCTAAGGTTACTAAATTAGAATCTGAAATGGATTCTGTAAGTTATGCCATCGGTGTAAGTAATGGTATGCAATTAAAGAGTATACCAGGAAATGACACAATCAATGTAGATGTGTTGAATGCAGGTTTTGAGACAAGTTACACAAATGATACAGCTAATCTTCTTTTGACAGAAGAGGAAGTGCAAACAGTATTAAGCAATTATTTTAGAAAACTTCAAATTGCTGCACAGGAAGAACAAGTTGCTAAGAACAAAGAAATCGCAGCTAAGAACAAAGTAATCGGCGATAGCATCTTGAGAAAGAACTCAGTTCAAGATGGTGTTCGTGTAACTGAGAGTGGATTGCAATATAGAGTCATCACTAAAGGTAATGGTGCAATTCCAAAAGTAGATGATGTTGTAAGAGTGAATTATGTTGGTAAATTCCTTGATGGAAATGTCTTTGATGCTTCAGAAAGACATGGAGGACCTGCAGAGTTCGCTTTGAATCGTGTTATCAAAGGATGGACAGAGATACTTCAATTGATGCCTGTCGGATCAAAATATGAGGTATGGATCCCTTCTGATTTGGCTTATGGAGATGAAGGAAGCATGGGTATAGAGCCAGGTACTTCATTGTTCTTCGAAGTTGAATTGTTGGCTATAGTTAAGAAATAAATAAAATCACATATGATGGGTTCTTATTGAACTCGCCATATATCGGAGGATGCGGCGGACAGTGTCCTCCGATTTTGTCATAATGTCAAATTTGAAAGCGGAATTCTTTCATTTTTGCAAGGGAAATTAGGTAAATATAAAAATATCTGCCTATCTTTGTTGCAAAATGTAAAAGGTAGTAACGGTTAGGTCTTATAGAACCCTCATAATAATATTGAATTATGGATAAGATAGATGATTTGGATAGAGATATCCTTATGATTATTACGAAAAATGCTCGTATCCCATTCAAAGATGTAGCTGTAGAGTGTGGCGTTTCAAGAGCTGCTATCCACCAACGTGTTCAGCACTTGTTCGACTTGGGTGTGATTATCGGATCAGGTTATCATGTTAATCCAAAGATTTTAGGATATCAAACATGTACTTACATCGGAATAAAACTGGAGAAAGGTTCTATGTATTCCGAAGTGGTGCCGGAATTGGAGAAGATTCCTGAAATCGTAGAATGCCACTTCACAACGGGTCCATACACTATGATGATTAAACTCTATGCAAGAGATAACGAACATCTAATGCAGTTGTTGAATGGAAAGATACAAAGTATAAAGGGTGTGTCTGCTACGGAGACGCTTATCTGTTTGGAACAGAGTATCAAACGTGAATTGCCTATCTCATTGTAACTTTTTTCTATGAATATTCTTTTTTTACATGGAATGGCATCCAGCCACGAGTCGCCGATTGCTGCTTCCATTCGTAAACATATTCCGGATGCCACTGTGTGGACACCTGATCTCTCTATCAACCCTGCTGTGGCATTCCCTCAAATTGATGAGTTTCTTGCCACTCACGATGTGGATGTCATCGTCGGACATAGCTTGGGTGGCTTTATGGCACAAAAGTATAGAGGTAGATGCAAGGTGCTTATCAATCCAAGTTTGGGAATGACCTATATGTACTTGTTCCAAGGAGATAATAAGTACAAGGAAAAACGAAACGACGGAAATCAAATTTGGCATGTTGATAAAAGTATGTGTCAGACATACAAGGAGATGGAACACAAACAATATGACAACCTGACGGATGACGAACTTCGTCTGACGGTGGGTGTCTTTGGTAAAGGTGATATCATGACGCGACTCTCTGCTCACCGTTTTGCGAAGCACTATTCTAACAGAGTCTTTATGCCGGGAGGACACTATCCTTCGGATGACGCAGTGCGCGACTATGTGGTGCCTGCTATTCTTTCGCTAAAAAAAATATGTGACCAATAGGAGACGCGGCACGCCACGTCTCTACGGATTGGAAATCCAGCGAGGGTGATTTGTTAAACCCATCTAAACGAAAAGCGGATAATTTTTCATTGTGAAAAATTATCCGCTTTTTCTTATTCGGAAATAATGTTGATCATTTTACCAATCGATACCCAACCACTTCTTGAAGAGCGTTTTAAGCCATGTTAACATTCCGGTGGCGGTGGTGATGGAAATGGACATTTTTCCATCCTCCTTTATTGTTTTGCCATCTTTTGCCACATCTAAACGGATGAACAATTCATCTTTTGTATAGATATGGGCGATATAATCACCCTTGTCTTCCTCCTCACTGTATGTAAATTCAGCTTCTTCTAAAGCCGAACACATCTCTTTGTAGACACTATCATCATATTTTTTATAGTTGATGAATAGTACTATTTGATCCGTTTTCTTTGTCGTTTTGATGATGCTCTTTATATCCATAAGGGATGGTTGATCATATTCGAACATGTGTATAGCCATTCCCCATGAGTACAATTGTCTGGCGTCTGTCATTGGTGTACGGAATGTAGGCCATTCTTTGTTCCAACATAGTTTGGAGAAGTCGTTGCATTTGCCGTAGTAAAGATAAGGAACGGAGAATGTTCCTTCTAAAGTGGCATCCTGTGTTTTGTTGTTTTCGTCTGTCACTGTTCCAGTTGCAGTGACTTTTAGTTTCACGCAGTTGTTTTCCTTCCTTTTTTCTATTCGGGCAGTGTTGGAAATGAAATTTTGTTTTTTGATTTCAATGTTTCCGTCCATATAGATAGAATCCTCGTTGTAAGAAAGGATTGTTATGAAGATGTTGTCGTTGTCCACTTTTGCGGTTCCCTCTTTGGGGTTGACATGTGAGTTTTCCATCTTGTTTTCTAAAATCGTCTCTTTGCCGTTTACCGTGAGTACTGGTTTTTCTCGTTCTGCTAATGTTTTACGGCATACGGAGATGGAGCCAATGAGATCCATGTCGTTTCCTTTGAAGTCAACCTCTTTGCGAATGTTTTCACCTCCAGGTATATCGATGCAGAGAACTACATTGGTTGCCTTAGCATCTATCTTTATGGCAAATTCTCCATTCTTTTTAGATAAGGTGAATGGGGTGGTGCAGCTCTTGTCATCCTTGGTATAGGAGCAGTAGACTGGAAAAATCAGATTCTTGTCGCAAAGGTTCTCTAATTTACCCTTAATCATAGGGAAACTAGGGAGAGTAATGTTCTGCTCGTAGGTGGTGTTGCCAGGTTGACCTGCCACTACGACGGAGAATTCATTTTCGTAATTTAGGTAGTCGCGACTTTTCACGGAGACGGTCACGTCGGTCTCATTAGGAATACGGACGCTGTAGGCACCTTTGCCATCAGAGTAGGTGGTTACCTGTTCTACAGTTATTCTGATGCCAGGGAGTGCGTTTCCTTTGTCATCCTTTACCTTACCATTCAGCACGACGAATTGTTTAGGATCGTCCAGATTCACCCAAGAGAAGTGTTCCACCTCGCCTTCATATACGTTACCGTTTTTGGTGGCCATACCACTTTCCTCCCAGATACCAGTTCCTTCGTTGAAGTGCCACAAAGGCATTTGGTTAGGAGCCTTTGCCAGCATTTTGTCGGGGATAGGGAAGGTCACTTTTGATTTTTTCTCATCCTTGATTTGTAGTTTCTTTCCTTTGGTATCTTTCATGACGACGTTGACCATACCATAGGAAACCAGTGGCACTACTTCGTCGTTGTCACGTTTTGCTACGAGGTCGCCACCCGGCATAGAAGCTTGGAAGGTAGGTGTTGTAGGGTCTAGGTAGACTACGCTGACATCCACTTTGCCTGTGTAGGGAGTACCATCTTCATACATAACGCCATTTTCAGGGATGTTTACGTTCATCTTTCCGACAGATACGGTGGTACCCTTAGTAGCGGTAAACGTGGAGCTTTGACTTACGTTTTCGATGTTCTTTTTCAGAAGCACTACTTGAGTGAGACCCACAGAGCCAGCGTCGCCCGATTTTACTACGTCAAAGTAGCCCTCTTTAGAGAAGTTTATCACATATCGTTCATTCACCTGTTCAATATTTTCGATGGTGAATAGACCGTTGTTATCACTATTTACGGAGTGTCCGTTAGAGGAGACGATAACGTTTTCGATAGGATTCCCGTCGATATCTGTAACGACACCACTCATCATTTCAATTGTCTTGACCTCTTTTTTGCAAGAAGTGAACCCTAAAACAATTGATAAAACGAATAAGAAAAACAAATTTTTCTTGTTGCTGATTTTAAACATGTTACTTAAAAAATTTTAAAATACTTTTTTATCTCATGCATAAGCAGAGAACCCAAAAATGTTACACTTAGAAATTTGGGGCAAAGGTAAATAAAAAAAAGAAATTTTGGTTCAATGGATGGCGAAAGCAACCTTTTTTCACCCATTTTCTTCACAAAAAACGCAAAACGGTTTGTTTTTGTGGTAGTCCCCCTTTTTATTGTCAAAAGTGAAGGTCATGATAGATCAGAAGAAGGTAAGAGAGATAGTAGAAGCGTATATAGAAGGAAGCCCCTATTTCATTGTGGATGTTGTGGTAGATAAGAACAATTCCATATTGGTGGAGGTGGATTCCGACGAGAGTGTCCCGTTGGATTATTGCGTGGAGTTGTCTCGACACATAGAGTCGCAGTTGGATCGTGAGGTGGAGGATTTTGATTTGGAGGTGGGTTCAGCTGGATTGACCTCTCCGTTCAAAGTGTTGCGCCAATATCAGAAATACGAAGGTTCGGAGGTAGAAGTGCAGGTGAAGAACGGACCTAAGTATGAAGGTGTGTTGGTGAATGTTACCCCAGATACCTTCGGATTGGAAGTGACCAAAATGGTAAAAAAAGAAGGTGAGAAGAAAAAGGTGGCTGAAACCGAGACGCTCACATTTCAATATGATCAAATAAAACATACGAAATATTCAATAACATTTAAATGACATGGCAAAGCAAGAAGCAGTTAGTTTGAGTGACACTTTTGCAGAGTTCAAAGAATTAAAGAACATTGACAGAAGTACGATGGTTAGTGTTCTTGAAGACTCTTTCCGTAGTGTAATATCTAAGATGTTTGGTACAGATGAGAACTATGATGTGATCATCAATCCGGATAAGGGTGATTTTGAGATTTATCGTAACCGCAAGGTGGTGAAAGATGAGGAATTAGAAGATTCAAATACAGAGATATCTCTAACCGATGCACGTGCGATGGGAGAGGACTTCTCATTGGGCGAGGATGTGACTGATAAGGTTGATTTTGCTTCATTTGGTCGTCGTGCCATCTTAAACTTAAGACAGACTTTAGCATCTAAGATCCTGGATTTGCAGAAGGATACATTGTATAACAAATACAAAGAGAAGGTGGGAACCATCGTTATTGGCGAGGTTTACCAAGTCTGGAAGAAAGAGATTTTGTTATTGGATGATGAAGGAAATGAGATGTTGCTTCCAAAACAGGAGCAGATCCCTTCTGATTTCTATCGTAAAGGCGACGCTGTTCGTGCAGTGGTTGCAAAAGTGGATAATAAGAATAATAATCCGAAGATTATATTGTCAAGAACATCTCCATTGTTCTTGCAAAGATTGTTTGAATTGGAGGTCCCTGAGATCAACGATGGATTGATTACCATACGTCGAATCGCCAGAATCCCTGGTGAGCGAGCAAAAGTGGCTGTTGAATCGTATGACGATCGTATTGATCCAGTTGGAGCATGTGTCGGCATGAAGGGCTCTCGTATTCATGGCATCGTTAGAGAGTTGCGTAACGAGAATATTGATGTGATCAACTTTACCAATAATCCATCTTTGCTGATCTCAAGAGCATTGAGCCCAGCAAGAATCTCTTCCATCCATATTATGGAGGAACATAAGAGAGCTGAAGTGTTCTTGAAACCAGAAGAGGTTTCCCTTGCTATTGGTAAAAATGGTATGAACATTCGTTTGGCTGGTATGTTGACGGAATATCAAATCGAGGTGTTCCGCGACATTGATGATTCGATAGACACAGAAGATATCTTCTTGAATGAATTCTTGGATGAGATCGAACCATGGGTGATCGATACTTTGAAGGGTATCGGATGTGATACAGCTAAGCAGGTATTGGCTATTCCTCGTGATGAATTGATTAAACGTACTGATTTGGAGGAGGAGACTATTGACGATGTATTGCGAATTCTGAGCGCTGAGTTTGAAGACTCTGATGCAAGATATGATTCTGATGAAGAATATGAAGATCAGAATGAGCAAGAATAAAAATTAACACTTAAAAAGTAATATGTCCATTAGATTAATAAAAATAATAAGAGAATTAAACGTCGGTGCTGACACTGTCGTGGAGTTTCTTGCCAAAAAAGGGCATCAAATTCCATCGGATAACTTGAATGTCCAGTTAACCGACGAACAAGAACGCTTGTGTTATGAAGGCTTAGGTGCTAATAAGAAAATCAAAATCGAATCTGAAAAAGTTACTCAGCAACGCCAACAAAATAAGAAGGAGAGTGTCTCAATAGAAGGTTTTGATTCAAATAACGAGATCAAAATCTCTACTCCTGAGGTTCATTCGCCTAAGGTGCTTGGTAAAATCGATTTGAATAATCTGTCCAATAAAAAGCAAGATACTTCTGCTCAGGATAAAAAAGAGGAAAGAATCACTCCCGATACTAAATCAACTGTCTCTGATACGACTGAAAAACCGTATTCAAACACTTCAGAGACAAAATCTAGTCAATATGTGGATTTCTCCGATAACAATCGTTCTTCTAACTCAGACGATGTGTTCTCGTTGTCTAAACCTACGAAAACTTCTATTAACGTCGTAGGTAAAATTGACCTCGACTCCTTAAACCAACAAACGCGTCCGAAAAAGAAAACAAAAGAGGAGAAGAAAAAGGAACGTGAACTTCGTACCAATAAACCTCTTTCTAAACCTTTTGAGGGTCACGGCGCAAAGGGTATGGGTGCTTCTGAAGCTGGAGCGGAAGATGGTAAACGTGGCAAACGTAAAAGAATCCAAAAGGAGAAAATTGATATTGCTGAATACAAAGATGTAAGAGGCGAAGATGGCAAACCATTCCGTGGTAACAATGGCGGTAACAACAATAACAATGCTGGTAAGGAAAACCATAAAAAAGGTATCAAGAAGAGCTTTGTTAAGCCAGAAGTAAGCGAGGAGGATGTGCAGAAGCAGATCAAGGAGACGTTGGCTCGCTTGACTGGTAAGGGACAGAAGACAAAGGGTTCTAAACACCGTCGTGATAAACGTGAATTACAGGCAACAAAGTTGCATGAACAGGAGGAACAGGAGAAACTGGAACAAAATAAACTGAAGATCACGGAATTCGTGACAGTCAGCGAATTGGCTACCATGATGGACGTTCCTGTTACGCAGGTTATCAGTACTTGTATGAACTTTGGTTTGATGGTTTCTATCAACCAACGATTGGATGCAGAGACGATAAATATTGTTGCGGATGAGTTCGGTTTCGAAACAGAGTATGTCAGCGCAGAAGTAACAGCTGCTATTCATGAGGAAGAGGATAAAGAAGAGGATTTGGTAAAACGCCCTCCAATTGTAACTGTGATGGGTCATGTCGATCATGGTAAGACTTCCTTGTTGGATTATATTCGTCAGACTAACGTGATTGCTGGTGAGGCCGGTGGTATCACACAGCATATTGGTGCGTATAATGTGACATTAAAGAGTGGTCAACAGATTACATTCTTGGATACTCCTGGTCACGAGGCCTTTACGGCTATGCGTGCTCGTGGTGCGAAGGTGACGGATATAGCTATCATCATTGTGGCTGCCGATGACGATGTGATGCCACAAACAGTTGAGGCTATCAATCATGCCTCTATCGCTGGTGTGCCAATTGTGTTCGCAATCAATAAAGTAGATAAACCGACAGCAAACCCAGATAAGATTAAAGAGGCTTTGGCTAACATGAACTATTTGGTGGAAGAGTGGGGTGGTAAATATCAATCTCAGGACATCTCAGCTAAAAAAGGATTGGGTGTGCCTGAATTGATGGAGAAGGTCCTTCTGGAAGCTGAATTGCTAGATTTGAAAGCTAATCCTAATCGTCGTGCAGTAGGTTCTATCATTGAATCTCAGTTGGATAAAGGTCGTGGATATGTTTCAACAGTCTTAGTTAGCAATGGTACATTGCATGTGGGTGATGTTGTTGTTGCGGGTATTAACTACGGACGTATAAAGGCGATGTTCAATGAGCGTAATCAACGTGTGACGGAGGCTAAACCTTCTGAACCAGTTGTTATCTTAGGTTTGAACGGTGCTCCTCAGGCTGGCGATAACTTCAATGTCTTGGAGACAGAACAAGAGGCTCGTGAAATCGCTACGAAACGTGAACAGTTGCAACGTGAGCAAGGATTACGTACGACTAAGCACTTGACCTTGGAAGAGATTGCTCGTCGTCGTGCTTTGGGTAACTTCCAAGAGATGAACATCATCGTTAAGGCAGACGTGGATGGTTCGGCTGAGGCTTTGAAAGACTCGTTGGAGAAATTGTCCACTGAAGAGTTTGCTGTTAACGTTATCCATAAGGCAGTCGGTCAAATTTCCGAGTCGGATGTGATGTTGGCATCTACTGCTGATGCGATCATCGTCGGCTTCCAGGTTCGTCCTTCTCAGGCAGCACGTAAGATTGCAGAGAAAGAGGGTGTGGATATCCGTTTGTATTCTATCATCTACGACGCTATTGAGCAGATGAAGGATGCTATGGTGGGTATGTTGTCACCTGAGGTGAAGGAGGAAATCACTGGTACGGCTGAGGTACAAGAGACCTTCAAAATCAGTAAGGTGGGTACCATTGCAGGATGTATCGTTCGTGATGGTAAGATTAAACGTGGTAATAAAGTCCGCTTGATTCGTGACGGTATTGTAGTCCACACTGGAGAGTTAGCTTCTTTGAAACGTTTCAAAGACGACGTCAAGGAGGTGGCCAATGGTTACGAGTGCGGTTTGAATATAGCCAACTACAATGATTTGCAGATTGGTGATATTATCGAAAGTTTTGAAGAAGTAGAAGTGAAGCGTTCCCTATAAGGAGCGCTTCCTTGTTTTTTTATTTAGCTGCTATGTAAAGGTGAGTATTATAAATTTCACCGTTAAAACAAAAGTTAGTATATTCGTATAAATTATGGGTTGATAAATCTTTCGATGTCATCTGACATGAATTTATTACCCACCAAAAGATAGGGAGATGGTCGCTTTAGATATTATATTAATTGCGTTGATGGTGTTTGCCATTATCCGCGGACTGATGAAGGGTTTTGTGATGGAAATCGCTTCGTTGGTTGGAATTGTGATAAGTATCTTTGTGGCTAAGAATTTTGGTGAGACCCTTATGGGATGGTTTGTTTCTATCATGGGTTGGCAGACAGAGGTGAATAAGATGGTTTCGATCGTCATTGTCTTTTTATTGTCTATGCTAGCTGTTCGTTTTGTTGCCATTCTTATTTCAAAAGTACTTAAATTGGCCATGTTGGGTTGGCTGGATAAGCTTTTAGGGGCAGTGGCCTCGTTGGTGAAGGCGTTACTGATTATGGGTGTTATGTTATATGCTTTTGATCGGGTGAATCAGTTCGTTCATCTTGTTTCTGAAGAGACTTTGCAGAAATCTGTTTTATACGAGCCTGTAAAATCGTTTGCACATATTGCTTTCCCAAAAGAACCAGAGAAAGACAACAGTGATATCCAAAAATGATTATCCATAGGCTTTCTTTCTTAATAGAATGAAATAGTACAAGAATGGGGTAATTAAGATGCTGTGGTGTATGGTAGAAAGCAACAAAATTCAGAATAATAATTTGTGACATCCGCAAAAACTTTCTATTTTTGACGAAAAATAAATATAAAAAATTATGGGAAAATATCTTGATCCACGTTTTGATTTGACCTTTAAAAATGTATTTGGAAGGCATAAGGATTTAGTGACAAGCTTCCTCAATGCCCTGATACCATTCAAGAAAGGAGAGGAAATAAAGGAGGTGGAGTATCTTCAGCCGGAGATGCTACCAGAGACGCCTCTGCGTAAGAACACCATAGTGGACGTGCGCTGCAAGGACAGCAACGGACGACAGTTCATTGTGGAGATGCAGATGTACTGGACCTCGGAGTTCAAACAACGAGTGCTCTTCAACGCATCCAAGGCATATGTGAGCCAGGCAACTAAAGGCTTTGACTACAATAAATTGGCACCGATTTACTCACTTAATTTGGTGAACGACAACGCATTCGACGGACGGAAGTTCTATCATCAGTTCCAAGTGGCTGAGAAAGACCACCCCGACAATGTGATAGAGGGCTTGGAGTTGATATTCATCGAACTGACAAAGTTCACGCCGCAGAACAAAAGCGATAAGAAGATGATGGACTTGTGGCTTCGCTTCCTCACGGAAGTGAACGATAACACGACGGAGGTGCCACAAGAACTGTTAGATTCTCCCGAGATTAGGAAAGCCCTCAAGATAGTGGAACATGGTGCATATACCGAAGAACAACTATCTGCCTATGATCGTTTCTATGACATTATAGCAACCGAACACACGTTGTTATCTGGCACGTTCAGGTCTGGTGTTGAGAAAGGACGTGCAGAAGGCGAAGCAATAGGAATACAAAAAGGCGAAGTCATCGGCATACAAAAAACCGCAAAAAAGATGAAGGAGGAGGGTATAGATATAAATACCATTTCCAAACTGACAGATCTGCCGATAGAGGAGATTGAGAAACTATAAAATGTTACCATAAGACATAATTTCAAAAAGCATATAAAGAATGGGAAATAGTAATTCAAACAAAATACAAGAGATAATTCGAGACCTTGTATGGTTCTGCGTTTTTGCAATACTTATTTCAATTGTAATTATAGCGATTCCAGCATTTTTATCTTATGGTGGAAGATATGCAATATTTAGCGATATCCTAATAGGATCCGCAATATCATTTTTTGTCACTTCAATATATCTTCACAAAAAGATAGGTTTAATTCCAATCGTTCAAGCTTTACTGTGTTGTGTTTTATCATTTAGTTTCTTATACCTTAGATCACATTTCAATATGCCAATGTATTTATCTTTCTTTATTCCTATAGCATCGTGGATAATTGTTGATGTCTTTTTCAAATGCTTTAAACCTGTAAAAAACGAGCAGGAAGGGTAGATTCAGAATAATGTGCCTTTAACGCTAATTCAAAGGCTGTTTCTACACTATCATTCGTAATATCTCTCCTTGCTAATTAAATCTCCTCCCATAATCACGTTCATGGTTAGGTTGGATTTCATTACTCATAACATCTATTCATATTGTTCGCAACAAATATACAAAAAAAAGAATTCTAATGGGTTGTAATGTGATGAATGAGGCAATATGACACGTTCGTGATATTTACGAAAAAATTTTATCTTTGTGACAATAATTTAGAATATATGTTCGGAGTCCCATTTCTTCAATCAGTTGCAGAGGATATTGTACGCAAGTACGGAGATGACTTGTCTAGTTTGATTGTCGTCTTCCCAAACAATCGTGCTCAGCTTTTTTTTAATGATTATCTGCTGAATGCGGTTAGTACGAAGGAACAAGAAGATCACCCTTTGTGGTCTCCTACATACACTACCATCCAATCGCTTTTTCAATCTCATTCTGGCTTGCAAATCGCAGATCCCATTAAATTGGTCTGTTTGCTCTATAATGCCTATATGGAGGTGCTGCAAGAACAAATGAAGGAGGTGGATGAAGAGGACGAACTATTGTTGAATGAAACGTTAGATTCATTCTATCATTGGGGCGAGATACTTCTCTCTGATTTCGATGACGTGGATAACAACATGGTGGATGCACAAATGCTTTTCCGTAATATCAAGGAGAGTGTTCCTTTCGAAAAGGAGAATGTCTATCTGACGGATGAACAGCGTGAGTGCTTGGAACGATTTTTCTCCGTTTTCCGCGATGGAAACGAGACAATTTTAAAAAGAAGATTTTTGTCTCTATGGAATTTGTTGGGTCCATTGTATGCTCGTTTCCGTGCTCAATTGCTTTCTGAACAGATAGCTTATGAGGGTATGCTGAAACGTTCGGTACTAGAATCTTTCGATGAAAGCGATATTCTTTCGTCTGATAAAACCTATGTCTTTGTTGGTTTCAATGTGCTTAACAAATGTGAGCAAATGCTCTTCCAAAAATTACATAAAACACAAAAGGCTCTTTTCTATTGGGATTGTGATGATTTTTATATCGGCGGGAAAGATACGGATAAGAGTAAGTTGTTTCGTGAGGCGGGACTTTTTATGCGCGATAACATTGCGCAATTCCCCAACGAACTTCCTACTTTCCACCTGCTGGAACCTAATAGCAGGGATGTCGAAATCATAGGCTCTTCTACCGAGAGTGCCCAAGCAAGATATGTCTCCACCTTCCTGCGCCAGAAACGTGCGGAGGGAGGAACGGATGAGGATACAGTGGTGGTCCTCTGTAATGAAACATTACTGCTTCCTGTCTTGCATTCTATTCCTGAATTATCCGATGAAAGCGATTTTCTTGTGAATGTGACCATGGGTCTGCCAATCGTACAGACACCTATATACGGCATGATGCAATTGCTCCTCTCGTTTCAGGAACGATTGTCCCTTTTGAATGTGAAAGAGCAGTTTTCATTGTTGAGTACCACCATCTCTCCTTTGCTACACAACTACTATTTGCGTAAGACATTCCCTTCTTTGATACAGTTGGATGAACTGATTCTGATAAATCACAGACGATATTTTAAGTCGGATGAATTGGTCTCCAGTGAAGAGTATGGCGTTCTCTTTCAACGTTGTCAGACTCCGAAAGAACTTTTGTCGTGGCTGTTGGAACTGGTTCGTCGTGTTGCTGTTTTGTTCCGAGATGAAGAGTCGGATGAGGAGGATGAAACAGTAGAAAAAGTGGATGAAAGCGCACTTTTATGTGATGATTTGTACAAAGAGACACTCTATCGTATTTATACAGTTCTGACGAGACTCTCCTCATTGTTGGATGAGGGCGTGCTTCAGGTGGAGTTTTCAATGATGATACAGTTGCTGAGGACCATGCTCAGTTCCACTTCGGTTCCGTTTACAGGAAATCAAATTTTGGGAACACAGGTGATGGGATTTTTGGAGACTCGTAACCTGGATTTCACCAATGTTATTCTTCTGTCGGCTAACGAGGGCGTTTTGCCCAAATCAGGAAAGGAGAGCTCCTTTATCCCATATTCTCTACGCAAGGGGTATGGCATGACCACCATTGAGCATAAGAACTCGCTGTATGCCTACTATTTCTATCGTCTACTTCAGCGTGCAGAGCACGTCACGGTGATGTATAATAGTTCGCCAGATCATTCCACCAAGGGGCAGATGAGCCGTTTCCTTTTGCAACTGATGGTAGAGGCGAAGAATAATCATTACATACGCAAGCAAATTGCCTCCGAGGCTCCTATTGCAGAATCACACAACTTCATTGTGGAGAAAACCTCTGAGGTCATACAACGACTACATCAATTATATGATCTAAATGCCGGTGGAAGCGTCTCTTTTTCTCCATCTTCTCTTAATAGTCTGATTAGTTGTCCCCTTCGATTCTATTTCGCCAAATTGCTCAGATTGCAGCGGAAAGATGAGATTTCAGACGAAGTGCAGAGCAATGAGTTCGGTACGATCTTTCATGCGGCTATGCAGTACTATTATGAAGATTTGGCCGCACAATTGAATCGAAAATTCATTCAACCCAATGATTTTCCTGATTTCATGTTTCGTGATGAGGAAGATCGCGATCTGAAGCGTACCAACGAATACAAGGAGTTTTATTCCAAAATAGAATATTATGTGAACAAGTCTTTCAAAAAAAATTATTTTGGAATCAAAGATGACAAGACGGCTATGCCAGAGATGTCTGGACTTCAATTGATGAACAGAGATGCCGTTGTGCGTTATGTGATGAAGATGTTGAGAGTGGATGCACAGTACGCTCCGTTTAAGATTATAGGTACAGAGGAGAAATGCACTATTGAGTTACCTGTTGAACTGTCAGATAACTCGCAAGTCAAGATTAAGATAGAAGGTTCGATAGACCGTTTGGATGAAAAAGAGGGTGTGGTCAGAATCTTGGATTATAAAACAGGAGGAGAGCCATTGGCTTTTGACACAGTATCAGAATTGTTTGTTCCGAGTGAGAAACGATATGCGTATGGATTACAGGTGTTCTTGTATTCATACATGTATGCGATGAAGGAAGGGAAGGATAGTGTGAAGCCAGCTATTGCCTATCTTCAGAAGTGTAAGAGTCCGGAAGACACGAATGTAATGATTGGAAGAAAGATTAAAGAAGAGATAGTCTCTGCCAATGAGTATTTTGATGAATTGAAGGAAGGATTGTCGGAGGTGATAAGAAACCTATTCGACCCAGCCATTACATTTGAGGGCGCCCGTAATGATCACGATTGTAAATATTGTGATTTCAGATCTATATGCGGTGTGAAGATTAAAGAAGATCGCTGATTGCCTTCATTAGCAAATCCCATTTAATTACTGATAAAAAGAGTACGGAAAAGAATCCGTTTAAGAATCCGACTGCTAATTGAAGGGGCGTGTGTCTTTTTAGTTGCAGTCGAGCAGATGCCAGTAGTCCAGCAGCCAATAGGGCAATCATGAGTACACCCATTGTGTTGGTATGTAGGCCAAGTCCCACGCAGAAGATGCCCGCAGTTAGTCCGCCAATGCCAGTCATGTGTGCGCTGATTTGCCACCATTTGCTGACGATGGCGTCTATCAGAATAGCGATAGCGGTAGCAGTGGCGAGGTTGACAATCTGTAGAGGCATCCAACAACGATAAAGAAGATAGGCACCTACTAAGAATGAAACACTAGTGAGAAAATAAGGAATGACACGATCCTCTTTTTTGTACATTCTCACATCAGAAATAACCTTTGTGATGGCTAATAATTGATAGAAGAACAGGGGTATCAGAATGGCGAAAAAGACTACGATATAATAATAAACACGCATGTTTGATTTTGGAAAACATGAAAAGACATTCATGTTAAGTAATAGAATCATTCCGTACATAGGAATGAAAAGAGGGAAAAACAGGATGGAAATGAATTTGGCGATCAAATCCAAGAAGTTGTGCGTTTTGCTTTCCTCGTTTGGATCGACAAGGTCGGAGCTCTTGTTTTCTATATTTTTTTGCTCTTCTGTATCTGTTGTTGTCTCCATGTTGTAGTAGTGTAAGATATAAAAAATAGCGATGAAATCGATAATTTTATAGAATCTCCTTTCTGAGACGAGCCACAGGGAATCCGATTTGCTCGCGGTATTTGGCCACTGTTCGGCGGGCTATGTTGTATCCTTTTTCTTTGAGCAGTTCGGTTAGCCGATCGTCGGTCAGCGGATTTGTTTTGTCCTCGCTTTTGATCAAGTCCTCCACGATGGCTTTGATTTCGTTGCTGGAGACCTCTTCGCCGTCGCTTGTCTGCATACTTTCGGAGAAAAAGTATTTGATAGGGAACACACCGAATTCCGTTTGAATGTATTTGCTGTTGCTTACGCGCGAGATAGTGGATACATCGTAGCCAGTCATCTCGGCTATATCTTTAAGGATCAGCGGTTTCAGTTTTGTTTCGTCTCCATCGATAAAGAAGTCATGTTGTTTCTCGATGATGGCGTTGAGAGTTCTCATCAGCGTCTCCTGACGTTGTTTGACGGCATCGATAAACCATTTTGCGGCATCCAGTTTCTGTTTAACGAAGAGGGCGGCGTCTCTTTTGCCACGATTTTTCTCTTTGTCGTTGGTGTAGTCGTCCAAGAGTTCCGCGAATTCGCGATTGACGCGTAGAGGGGGAATGTTTTCGTTGTTGAGGATCAGGTTCAATTTGCCGTCTTCGTTCTCGAGAATGAAGTCGGGGATGAGTTGAACACTGTTGGTGACGATTTCTGGTTCCCAAGCACTTCCCGGTTTTGGGTTCAGTTTTACGATTTCGTCGATTGCCTCTTTGATCTCTTTTTGAGAGATGCCTATTTTAGCCTCAATTTGTTTATAACGTTTTTGTGAGAAGTCTTGAAATCCTTTTTTGAGAATGCTGATGGCGTTGACGATGGCTGTGGTCGGTTTCTTTCTTTCCAATTGTTTGATGAGACAATCTTGAAGTGTGAAGCATGCGATGCCGGCAGGTTCGAATGTCTGTACCAATTCCACTGCTTTTGCCATGTTCTCGTCGGATATAATCAGACCCGATTGGAAGGAGTAGTCGTCGACCATCGATTCGACGCTTCTTCTTAGGTAGCCATCTTGATCGATGTTGCCGATAACATATTCGGCCAGTTGCTCGATCTCTTTCTCGGTGTGACGAAGGTGGAGTTGATCTTCCAAATAATCATGTAGTGTGGCGGAACTCTCCATGCTGATTTCTTCCCTTTTGTCTTCACCGCCGGTAGGTTGGTAAAGCTTATAATCGGGGATGTCATCTTCGTCTCTATAGTCGTCGAGAGAGTAGTCTTCGTTTTCGTCTGTGTTGTAATCTTCCTCTTCTTTTATTTTCTCCTCAGATTCAGGAACCTCATCTTCCCCTTCTTCCAAGGCAGGATTTGCTTCAATTTCTTGTTTGATTCTCTCCTCCAGCTCGAGATTGGGAATCTCCAGCATTTTGATTACCTGTATTTGCAGGGGGGAAAGTTTCTGTTGTAGTTTCTGTTGTAGTTTTTGTTGAAGCATATCTACTGAACGAATCGTTATAAATTCATTTCGAGGATTTTTTGGTAGAGACGCAATGCATTGCGTCTCCACATTGCGTCTCTACGGAAATCCTATTATGCAAAGATACGACAAACTTTTTTTTTGACAAATAAAAGGAGGGTTCTATAAATTCATTTTCAAGGGAATTTTTCACTCTGTGAGAATGAAATGCATCGTTCCTTTTGTGTTGTTATGCAGTGTGGGCTTTTTTCAGAAGACACAAAGTGGAATAGAATGCTACTGGGAAGGGTATGAAAAAAAGAGAGAATCATTTGATTGACTCTCTCTTTCTCTGTGGTGCCACCAGGAATCGAACCGGGGACACAAGGATTTTCAGTCCTTTGCTCTACCAACTGAGCTATGGCACCATCGTTTTGATTGCGGTTGCAAAGGTAGACAAAGTTTTTGAAACAACAAAGGATTGAGAAGAAAAAAATCAGAAAATTTTTAGTGTGCATAGTTTATCGCTTGAAATGTAGAGAAATAGTGTTATTTTTACGAGCATTTTTCATGTTGAGAGTGTTGCGATGATTTGTTTAACAGAGAAATTATAACGTTCATATTTGTTAAAATCATTTTAATGAGTTTGAAGAAAGAGAAAGAATGGGAGTGAGGATTATAGAAGATGAAGAGTTTGGGGCGATTGAGGTGCGGAGTAATGCGAGGATAAAGCGTTATGGCATTAAGATATTGTCCAAGGGGAGTGTTGTGATTACGATGCCTCCATACGGGTTGATGGGGAAAGCGTTAGAATTTTTTGAGAGTCATCGGGAGTGGGTGAGAACACATTTGAAGGGAAGGAAGAGTAAAGTACGGATGTTGGGGTATGGAATGACATTTTCAACATACACGTTTGATGTTGAGTTGGTCAGTTATGAGGGAGATAAGTTTTTAGGAATGATGTTAAGGCAAGATCGCAAGTTGCTCATTCGGTGTCCTCGACAGGAAGATATAATGTCAGAAAAGTCCCAATCCATCGTGAAATCTATTGTTTTGAATGCGATGACAATCGAGGCAAAAAAGGTGTTGCCGGGATGGTTGTCGAGGCTGGCAGAGCAACATGGTTTTCACTATCGGGAGTGTCGTGTTATGAAGATGCGCACACGATGGGGAAGTTGTTCCACGTCGGGGAGTATTCATCTTTCGTCGATGCTGATGACATTGCCTTCTGAGTTGATTGAGTTTGTGATGATACACGAGTTGAGTCACACCCTTGAGATGAATCATAGTGCTCGATTTCACGAGCTTGTTGATCGCTGTTTAGGGGGAAGAGAACGCGAACTGACGGAAAAAATAAAGAATTATTCTGCTGTTTTATAGTTAAATATCTGGTTGTCAATATTTTAAAATCTTAATTTTGTTTGTCTAAATAATTGTTAAATCCAATTGATTTATTTATCTTTGTATTTCCGAAAGTTTGGTTTTATACGAAGTATAACAATAAACAAGTTTTCGGCTGATGATGGAAGATGAATAAAATTAGTTTAGTTAGTTAGAAGGAGATAGATTTTGAAACGCTTATTGCTCATACTTTTTGCATTTAACCTTCTTGCGGGACAGATGATGTACGCACAGACGGACATTGATCGCTATCGTGAAGAGCAGCGAGTGAGAGCGGAGCGTCTAAAGGGAAGAAAACAAGCAGAAAAAGAAGCAGCACAAGAAGAGTATGAGCAAAAGAAGGGAGAGGCGGCCACACAGAAGTCGAGTCAGCAAACTGAGGCCGACCGTGTAAAGCAACGAGAAGAGCAACGCAAGCAGAAGGAAAAAGCCATGTGGGAGCAGCAGAAGCAGCAGACGGAGGCAAAACGTCAGGCGGAGCAAGCGGAGCAGGCGAGAAAGCTGAAAGAGTATGAGCAGATAGTTGAGCAAGAGCGTCAGGCGCGTGAAATGCGTATTCGTCGTGAGGCTGAATTGAAGCAGATTGATAGGGAGCGATGGGCGGCAAAGCAGAAAGAGTTGGATGAGAAACATCGCCAAGAGGAGTTGGATCGACAGAAACGTCAACAGGCAAATGTGGAGGCTTCGGAGCGTGAGAAGTTGCAACGTGAAGTCCGCAAACAGCGTGAGTTGGAGGTGAAAGAGCAACAACGGAAAGCATGGGAGCAGAAGAAGGAGGAGATGAATGCTCAGAATCAACAACGAAAAGAGGAAGACCGTGAGCAGCGTATGCAAGATTACCTGAAAGCGGTGGAGTTGGAGCAGAAGGCTCGTGAGATGAGAATCCGTCAGGAGGAGGAAATCAAGAGTCAGTATACCGAGTTGTGGAACAAGAAGAAGGCGGAGATAGAGGCGGCAAGACAACGTGAACGACAGGAAAATGCACGTCGCCAAAAAGAATACGAGGCTGTCATTGCTAAGCAAAGAGAAGCTCGTGAAGCTCAAAACAAACGTGATCAAGAGCGTGTTCAACAAGAACGTGATATGTGGGCTCAGAAAAAGGCAGAGCAAGACGAGATGCGTAAGCAGCAGATGGAGGTGGAGAGACAGCGAAAGGCTGAATATGAGGAGGCTCAACGTAGGAATCAGGAGACTCTTAAATTGAAACGTCAGCAAGAACAAGAGGCTCGCCAACGTGAGAGGGAGGCAATGGCACTTCGTCAGCAAGAGATACAAGAGCAACGTCGATTGAAAGCCGAAGAACGTGCGGAGGCTGCAAGACAGCGACAAGAAGCGGCTCAAGCTCGTTTGGCAGAACAGCATGAACGTCAAATGCAGAAAATGGCTCTTCAACAGGAACGAATCCAGCGTGAGCGTGAGCAGAAAGTGGCAAGGCAGGAAAAAATGCGTCTTCAGAAAGAGAAAGAGAGACGACGTAAAGACGCACAACGTGTGGCTGAAATGCAACGTAAACAACAGCAACGCGAGGCTGCTGCCAAGAAACGTGCTTACATGAATCAGTTGAAGGAAAGAGAACGTATTCGTGAACAACAGCATAAGACCCAAGAGCAGGATATCGCTAACCGTCTGAAAGCTAAACGCCAGGAAGAGAAACGGAAGCAGATTGAAATGAGACAAGCTCAACGTGCGAAAGAACAAGAGCGGAAAGAGGCGGAGAAGGCAAAGGCAATGGAACTTCGCGAGAAGAAGAGAGAGATGATGGAGCGCAGAGAGGCAGAAAAGAAAGAGTCTCAAGAGCGTATGAGAGAGCGTGAGCAAAAAGAACGCGAATCGGAAGAGCGTCTGAAAGAATACAAAAAACGTCAGGCAGAATTGAAAGCGCGCCAGGAAGAATTGGAGGCTTCGAAGAATGCTGACGAAAAAGAGAAAGAGAAGATACGCAAGGAGAGAGAGGAAGTAGAAAAAGCCACTCTCAAACTTGCGAAGAAGATTGTAGGTCAAAAGGAGAAACACCGTCAGGAAATTGAGAAGGAGCAGAACAAGAAGGAACGTGCTAAGGAAAAATATGAACGGAAACTTCAGAAAGACTCCCTCAAAATGGCTGAAATGGAGGAGGCTGAACGTCTTCGTCAAGAACAGGAGGATGCTGAAGATAACATGATGGATCTGACCAGCAAGCAGAAGAAGATGATGAAGAAACTGCAAGAGCAGAAGATGCTGATGGCTGATCAAGCAGAAAGAGATTCATTGTTGATGTTGGATGGTGACTTCGATATGGTTACAGGTGAACGTGATAGTACGGACTTGCCTCCAGATGTGCTGGAACGTCTAAGAAAGAAAAATCAAAAGCCAGTGGTGGATTTCGACTCGGAAGGATTCCCGTTGGAGGATGAGGATATGTACGAAGAGACTCCTAATTTTGAGGGAGATTCGACGGATTACAATTATAATGAACCTGATTCCATTCATATCGAAGGCGTTGATTCTGTTATTCATTTGACTTCGAAAATTGACTCGAATCTGTTGGTGCAACAGATTGCTGAGTTGGAACAGGAGTTGCAGAACATTCGTGATATCAATGAACTGGAAAAGAGCGGAAAAGGTCGAAAAGGTAAAGGCAAGAAAAAAGAGTTTATATTAAAGAAAGTAAAAGTGCCGAATTGCCGTTATCTCAATGACGTCATTTACGTGAGGGATAAGTTCGAATTCCGATATGAATTGGATTTCTTCATCCACTATTTCGACCATCGTTATTTCCATAAGAAGAAGTTCTATGATCGAACGGATACGACCCGTTGGGTGGCTCAAAGGGTAATGAAACTGGTCGGTAACACGAAGTACAGGCATACGGATTTTAACAAGGTGGTCGACTCGGTGGCGGGTATGATGCCTTATTATCCTGTGACGGAATATTTGGATACTGTCATCACACAGTTGAACTTGGAATATTTGGCTACAGGTGAGATTAAAATCAAACATAAGAAGACTCGTCAACGTTCCATCATCGCTAGAATCAAACCAACTGAACTGAAAGAGGACAGTATGGGAGTCTTTACTGGTTCGTTGGGTAACATCAAATTCTACACTTCCAACAAACGTCATATCATCGAGCAGTTGGATGCATCGGCGTTCGACTCATTGCTCATAAAAGATACGTTGAAGATGGAGGAACAGGCTTTGACCGACTCTCTGAATGCTATTATTGCCATGAAGAATGTACAGGATAGCGCTGTCCGTGTACAAGATAGTTTGGTGTCATTGCGTGATAGCTTTGCGGTTTCAGCTTCTGTGCGTGATAGTATACATAGCTTGTTGGATGCAGCTATATGGAGCGACGAGGCAGATTCCACTAATATGAATGCCATGGATCGTATGGACCGAAGTGGCAATGTGGCTGCAGATCCTATTTCAATGACCAATTTGGATCAGATGATTCGCTATGTTGAATGGCAAAAGCAGAACAAGGGCAAGGAGAATGATTCCACGGCGATAAAGATGCCGGATTTGCCAGGTGGTGTAGCACCACCGGTTTCTTCGACACCGACTACTCAGAAACCGTTGACTCCAACGTCTTCTAGTCCGTCAGCCTCTCAAGAATCTTCTCCAGCTGCAGAGGTGGCAGAAGAGGAGACCTCAAGCAAGAAGGCGAAGAAGTCTCGTAAAAAGAAAGAACAAGCAGAGGCAGTTGAAAATCTGATTAATAGCGACGTCGATAGTCAGCCTATAGAATCAGCCCCTGTGTCTACTCCAGCACCGTCAGTCGAAGAACCTAGTTCGACGAGTGAGGAGTCGGTGAGTGACTCGGATAGTGCAGAAGAGGAAAAGAGTAAGAAAGAACGTAAAAAGAAAAAGAAGAAGAAAAATTCTGAAGCAGAGGATTCCGATGTAGAGGATGCATTCTCTGAAGATGGATTTTAGTAATATATTATTAATTAAGGTATGATAAAAAATTTAGTAACAAGATTTCTATCAGGCGCATTATTCGTAGCTGCCATGATAGGATGTATTTGGATGTCTGATTTTTATTTCGGAGTGTTGTTTTTACTCCTTGTTATATTTGGCATGAGGGAGTTTTACCTTTTGGTAAACAAAGAAGTGAATGTCTCTATTCTAGTTCCTTTGGCGGTAGTTGAAGGTGCGTTGTTGTTTTCCACTGTTTTCTATGTATTTTTCTGTGAAGGAGATTATGCATGGCTTACATTAAACTTCATATATGTGTCTGTCGTAATGATTGTGGAGTTGTTTCGTCAAAAACCGAAACCATTGCTGAACATCTCTCTATCTTTATTAGGTGTTTTGTATGTGGCATTGCCATTCTCATTGATGGCGATTGTTGAGTCATATTCAGGATGGGGTGTCAAGTTGTTGATTTCGTTCTTCATTATTATATGGGCATCGGATACTGGAGCCTATTTGTGTGGTGTTTTATTTGGCAAACATAAGATGTTTGAGCGTATTTCACCGAAGAAGACATGGGAAGGATTTGGAGGGGGACTTCTTTTTGCTGTGTTGTCGGCAACGATTTTCTACTATACGAATTTCATTCCTTTCACATGGATCTCATGGGTAGGTATCTCTGTCTTGATTTTTGTGTTTGGCGTCTTGGGAGATTTAGTTGAATCTATGATGAAGAGAAGTCTTGGTGTAAAGGATTCCGGAGTGTTTCTTCCAGGGCATGGAGGATTGTTAGATCGTTTTGACAGTGCGCTCATAGCAGCACCAGCACTATGCATGGTTGCATTTTTGTTGTTGAATTGTTAATACATTTAAATGTAATTATAATAGAATAAAGCGAAAAAATATTATTTTTGTTGAATAATTTGTATCATGATGAAAATACATAAAGAAGGAAAAAAATTTTTGTTGAAGGTAGCAGGTGTTCTTTTGATATTGAACCTGATCGTATGGTTTATCCAAGGAGGGTATTCAAATGGAATGTGCTATTTTTTTATATTCTCTGTCCTTTTGCTATTGTTTCTCGTCAATTTTTTCAGAGATCCGGAGAGGGTATTTGAGAATTTTGAGGATGGAATGATTGTTGCTCCGGCAGATGGAACTGTGGTCGTTATTGAGCCTACTATGGAAGATGAGTATCTCAAGGAGCGTCGTATGCAGGTTTCCATATTCATGAGTGTTTTTAATGTACATGCCAATTGGTATCCTACGCATGGAACGATAAAATATTATGTGCATAATGATGGTAATTTTATGCGTGCCAACTTGCCAAAGTCTAGTACGGAGAATGAACGTTCGACGGTGGTGATAGAGACACCTAGCAAGGTTCAAATCTTGGTTCGACAGGTGGCAGGTGCTGTAGCTCGCCGAATCGTCACGTATGCAAAAGAGGGAGTTGAGTGTAATGTTAATCAACAACTAGGGTTTATAAAGTTTGGTTCACGTGTGGATTTGTATCTTCCATTGGATGCAGAGATTATGGTGAATATGCGCCAATCTGTTGTTGGAAACCAAACGGTAATTGCTAAATTAAATAATTCTAAATAAACGATGGGAATCAAAAAATATATTCCAAATGCTATTACATGCATGAATCTTTTTTCTGGATGTGTGGCTTCTTACTTTGCATTTCAAGGGTTTTTCTTTTGGTCCTTGCTCTTTATTTTATTAGCTGGACTCTTTGATTTCTTTGATGGCATGGTAGCCAGGTTGCTTCATACTTCTTCACCTATTGGTATGCAGTTAGATTCATTGGCTGATATGATTAGTTTCGGATTTGTGCCAGGCGTTATCGCTTTCAAGCATATCGATAATATATCTAATAATGGGTGGGTGATGTTCTTAGCCTTCTTTTTAACGGTTTTCTCCGCTTTGAGATTGGCTAAGTTTAATGTGGATGAACGCCAAAAATCCTCTTTCGTAGGTTTGGCAACACCAGCTAATGCCATCTTCTTTGCATCGTTGGTCTCTCTGTCAGACCCTAGGATGCCATTGGCATTGATCCCAGATTATTTGCCAGGAATGGTTGCCCCTATCTTATCCAACCTTCCTGTGATGTTGGTCTTGATTGCCATCTTTTGTTATTTGTTGGTGGCTGAAATTCCAATGTTCTCGTTGAAATTCAAAAACTTTACGTGGAAGGATAATAAGGTTCGCTTCTGTTTCCTCATTGGTTCAGCAATCTTCTTGATACTCTTCCAATTGGCAGGCTTTTTGTTCATTATTTTGTTCTATATTCTTTTGTCTGTTATCACTGCGTATAAGAAGGCATAACGAAATATAATAGGTCATCTATAAATTATGAGTTTTATTAAGTCGTTTTTTGCGTGTCTTTGTGCAATACTTGTTTCTGCACTTATCATAACACTTGTCCTTTTGGGAATAGGTGCAGCGATGATATATTCATCTTCGAGTAAGGGTACAATCACCTCGAATTCTGTCTTATATATCCCGTTGGAAGGCTCGATGGAGGAAAGAGGTCAGAATGACATTTATGCTAAGTTGTTGTCCAATGCAGATGTCACACCTTCACTTGAGAGTATTCTTTCTTCCATAAAGGTGGCAAAAACGGATGACCGTATAAAAGGAATATACCTCAAGCCAGGTGTCTTGTCTTGTGGATATGCTTCGTTGGAAGAGATTCGACAAGCACTTCAGGATTTTAAGTCATCAGGCAAGTTTATCTATGTCTATTCGGGTACCTATACGCAAGGGGCTTACTATGTCTCTTCTGTGGCTGATTCCATTTTTATCAATCCGCAGGGCGTTTTGGATTTTAGAGGTGTTGCCTCCTCGTCTATGTTCTATAAACACCTACTCGATACATTGGGTGTGGATATGCAGGTGATTAAGGTGGGTACCTACAAATCATTTACTGAACAATATTCCAACGATTCGATGAGTGCTCCTAATCGGGAACAGACAGAACATCTGGTCCATGGTTTGTGGAACACCATGCTTAAAGAGATCTCCCTTTCACGTTCGATATCAGAGGATTCTCTCGATATGATTGCGAATCAGATGATGGCATTTCAAATGCCTCAGGTTGCACTGAATTATCGAATGGTTGATGGCATTCGTTATGCGGATGAAGTCAAATCTTTGTTGATGTCTAAACTTTCGCTGAAGGAGGATGACAAAATCCCATTTGTCTCTGTGGTGGATTATTTTGATAGTCAGGAGCTAGAAAAGACTGCAGCCGCTGTCTCTCCTAAAAAGGTGGCTGTGTTGTATATGGTCGGAGAAATTGATAATGGAAATAAGGATGGCATATCCTCTTCCGAAATGATTTCTCAACTGAACAAACTGAGAAGTGATTCTACGATTAAAGCTGTTGTTATACGTGTCAATTCACCAGGTGGAAGTGCCTATGGTGCTGAACAGATTTGGCGTGGAGTGAAACTTTTACAGGAAAAGAAACCTGTAGTGGTAAGTATGGGTGATTATGCGGCATCGGGTGGATATTACCTTTCAACAGGAGCTAATTATATTTATGCTGATTCGAAAACAATCACAGGTTCCATTGGTGTTTTTGGCGTTATTCCGAACGTAAGCAAGTTGATGGATAAGATTGGAGTCAAACATGAAGTGGTGAAGACCAATCCTTATGCAGATTTGTTGTCCAACTTCACTCGACCTTTGAGTGAAGAAGAGACTACCCTCCTTCAATCTCACGTTGCTGATGTATACGATACCTTCTTATCTCGTTGTTCTGAAGGTAGAAACATGGAGAAGAGTGAGGTGGAGAAGATTGCTGAGGGACGTGTGTGGAGCGGTGTTGATGCTTTGAATATAGGACTGGTGGATAAGTTAGGCACTTTGAAGGACGCTGTTTCTTATGCAGCTAAATTAGCTGAATTGGGTGATGGCTATGCTGTGGTTTCATACCCAGAATTGAAAAGTCCGCTTGAACAACTAAGTGAGTTGCCACATATCGGTTATGAAAAAATGTTCCATTCTGAGGTTTTGTCTCGTGAGATGGAGATTTTAAATAAATTAGAGCGTCTCGACTTCCATCAGGCTATCATGCCATATTCGGTATCCGTAAAGTAGAAAGCCGTTTTAAATAAAGGCAAGGTTTGCCAATCCGATAATGCCTCCAAGAAGTGCTCCCAATAGCACGATAGCGCGTAGTTCATTGCTGACCACACCGTATGTGAGTTGTTCGGTCTCCTCTATTTTCATTTCGTTGATCCTATCCTCCACAATTTTCTTGATGTCGATAGATTCAAGTATGCGTGGCAACTGATTGGAGATGATGTTTTTATAAGCATCTAAAATCATTGTTTTTATCTTTTCAATTTGCTCTTCTCTCCCTTGTATGAAATCGCATACGGGAGTCTCCAAGAAACTGTTGACTTGGCCGTCTACCATCGGACTAATTATTTCTTTTGCATTGTTGCTTAGAATATTCCCAATATGTTTACTTAGTATTCTTTCTGTTGGTTTCGATAGTAATTGGATGATTTTATCTGTGCCAAATAATCCCAGGAGGGAGTTTTTGGATTGCTCCATGGCATATTCCACCACTTTCGTGGAAATCTCTTCTCCCAAATTAGAATTGGCTATTTTGGTACTGATGTTTTGTGAAAATTTGTCGGATGCCTCCGTTACCATCTTATCCATATCTTCTAAATTGACGTAATGAGAAAGAAATGTGCGTACGTCTTCAGAATTCTCTTTCTGTATGTTGACGAAGGTGTCGATGGCGTTGCTCAGTTTCAAAATCATTTCCTCGGAGAGCAGACTTTTAGTCATAGTGTCTTTGTCCATCAGGTTCTTGCTGATGGTTTCTCCAATGGCGGTGGCGATGCGACTTTTCTCTTTTGGGATAATTCCTGGCGTGAATGGAACCCTCATTCCGAAGATGTATTTTGGGTTTTTCGGACGGAATAGCATCTTGATGGCCAATTCGTTGGTGAAATAGCCAATAACAGCACCTACAACGGGAGGAATTAAATAGTTATACCACATACACGTAATTTTAGAAAATACAACCGATAAGCCTTCAATCTGCGTAATGACGCAAATTAGAGGTTTGTGTAACAAAAGTAATAAATTTATAGAAATTATTTTGTGAAATTCATCATATGCCTAATCTTTGTTGGCGTCACTCTTTAAGCCATTTTTTGTATCGAATCCATATATGGAGCCATATTCGGGCAATAGAGTCAATCGCATCGCAAAAAATCATTTTGTTGTAATCATCGAATCGTAATCCCCATTCTGTTAGATTCATAAATTCTTTGATGCCTTGTGTGTTACTGAAAGATTCGGGCACTAGATAGCGAGCAAAAAGATAAGAATATTGAGATACTGCACTCATATAGTCCCAAGTGCTTGAATTGCCTGTTCCCCAGCTATGGATGTATGGACGGGAGGCAATTTCCTCTTCCACACTTTTCATAAGAGGAGAGAGACTTAGGGGTAGAGGGTATCCTTTAGGGTCGTAGAAAAACCTTTTGTTGTCTATGTCTAATTCGTATGATGCTTTCACCTGCTCTTCCCATTTCTGTTCGATGGCGCCATGTACACCCTTTTCGTCGGAGAAGGGACGTTCGTCGCAGTGCAGAGGCATGTGGCAGTCGGCCACATAGTGACTCAAGATGAAGAACCTCATGGCTATGTGATTGTTTGAAGGAACAAGTGGACATCCCCGTTCCTCTTCGTGCAGCATTTTGAAGTTATCCACAATGCTGTGTGCGATTGACTCACATCTGTCTGCACAGTTGCCCTGCGTGATGGTATAGGGTTTATCGTAGAGAGGAGACTTTTTTCTCATCATAGTTGCAATGGAATGGGTGGATGTCAGGTTCCTAAACTTACATGGTATCCCATTCGGATTAGGCTTGTATTTGACGATGTGACTCGTACTCATGTCTTTGAATACATCATCAGGATACCATGCGCCTTCAATGACGAAGTCGCGATAGTTTTTGAACCATCTTACTAGCGTTTTGGCATGATTCCTTACCTCTTCGTTTACATTTTTTGTTATAGCATCATCCTCGGATGTTGCTATGACTTGTAATCTTTTGATAGCCATAAAAGCTATCCATGCGTGTGTGTATTTCTTCATAAATTCAAAAGTATCTAAAATGGTTTGTAGAGTCATAAAATATGAGGTGATTTTTCCCCTTTTTGTGTCATATTTTATTATTATTTAATAACTTACATTAAGCTTATAAAAAGGCAATAGATTGAAATTTTATATTTTGATAATTTATTAGTGCAAATATTTATTGCCTTGTTGATGATATTAAGGTAATAAAAAATCACTTACATTGACCTAAACGTACTATGCATTCATACATTAAAAAAGTTATATTCCATGTTTCATTACGAAACTTTTGTAAAAACACTGAATATTATAGGAGTCACCTTAATTAATTTTCGTACATTTGCTTTTTAATTAATACGATTATAAAAGAATAAAGGTGAGTTTTATAAACGCACTGTTTAAACAAAAAGGTTACTGAATGGCTCAGAAATTATGGGATAAGGGTAAAGCTACGAATGAAGAAATCGAGCGCTTTACTGTCGGAAGAGATCGTGAGA